>JAEZBU010000180.1 GCA_023426855.1 Pseudomonadota bacterium
AGGAACACAAGAGGATGCATCGGATTGACTGCCCCTGGTGCGGCACGCGCGATGAAGCGGAATTCAAGTACCGCGGCGACGCGACGGTGACGCGACCGGACGCTGAGGCGGGCGCCGAGGCCTTCTACGATTTCGTCTACACCCGCACCAATCCCAAGGGCTGGCATGTGGAATGGTGGCATCATGTCGGCGGATGCCGGCAGTGGGTCAAGGTGGTCCGCCACACCGTCACGCACGAGATCAAGCAGACCGGCAAAGCCACCGACGCCCTCACCGCGCCGGAGGCGCCGCAGTCATGAGCCAGCCGCATCGTCTCGCGTCTGGTGGACACATCGACCGCAACCGCACGCTGCTGTTCCGCTTCGACGGCATCAACCTGCAAGGCCATCCCGGCGATACGCTGGCCTCGGCGCTGATCGCCAATGGGGTCAAGCTGGTCGGGCGCAGCTTCAAGTATCACCGCCCACGCGGCATCTTCACTGCCGGGCCGGAAGAGCCGACCGCATTGGTCGAAATGCGCTCCAACGCGCGGCGCGAACCGAACATCCCGGCGACCGTCGCGGAACTGTTCGATGGCCTCGAAGCGCGCAGCCAGAACCGCTGGCCGTCGCTGATCTATGATGTCGGCGCCATCAATTCGCGATTTGCCCGCTTCCTGCCCGCCGGCTTCTACTACAAGACCTTCATGTGGCCGTCCGCCTTCTGGGAGAAGGTCTACGAGCCGATCATCCGCCGTGCCGCCGGCCTGGGCCGTTCGTCCGGCGAGCCTGATCCGGATGCCTACGAACACGCGCATGCCTATTGCGATGTGCTGGTGGTCGGCGGTGGTGCTGCTGGCCTGGCTGCTGCCTATGCGGCCGGTGCCTCGGGCGCGCGGGTCATCCTGGCCGATCAGGATTTCGAGCTTGGCGGCGGTCTGCTGATCGACCACGACCATGAGGACTGGCGCAAGCACGTCATCACCGAATTACAAGCCATGCCCGAAGTGCGGCTGATGCCGCGCACGAGCGTGTTCGGCTACTACGAACACAACGTACTCGGCGCGCTGGAGCGTGTTTCCGATCATCTCCCCACGCCGCCCAAGCATACCGTGCGGCAGCGCCAGTGGGTGATCCGGGCCAAGCAAGTCGTGCTGGCCACCGGCGCGATCGAGCGGCTGATCGCCTTCCCGGACAACGATCGGCCCGGTGTCATGCTGGCGTCCGCCGCGCTGGCTTACGCGAAGCGCTTCGCCGTCATGCCCGGCCGTCGCGCCGTCGTGTTCACCAACAACGACGCCACCTACCAGACGGCCATGAGCCTCGCCGAAACCGGCATCGCCATCGAGCGCATCGTCGATGTGCGCGAAGCCCCGCTGCTCGCCGCCGAAGCCAAGGCGCGCGGCATCGAAGTTTCAACGGCATCGGAGATTTCCGGTGTCGTCGGTGCGCATAAAGGCGTTGAGTCGGTTCTCATCCGCTCGCGGCACGGCGGTGCGGCGCGCACGGTCGTCGCCGATCTGCTGTGTGTTTCCGGCGGCTTCAATCCCGCCCTGCATCTATCATCGCAGAGCGGCGCGAAAGCCATCTGGGACGAGGCGCGGGCCACCTATCTGCCCGGCACGCCGGTCCAGGCCGAACGGAGCGCTGGCGCCGCACGCGGCATCAGCGGCATTCCGGAAGCAGCCAGCGACGGCTACGAAGCCGGACGCACCGCGGCTGCGGCTGCCGGATTCTCATCGAGCGGCCAGAGCCTCGATCTGCCCTCAATCACACAGTCCGTGCCGGGCACGATCGAACCGTTCTGGGAAGTCAAAGGCAGCGGCAAGAGCTTCATCGACCTGCAGCACGATGTGACCGCCGCCGATATCCGCCTCGCCCATCGCGAAGGCTACCAGCACGCCGAGCACGCCAAGCGCTACACCACGCACGGCATGGCCACCGACCAGGGCAAGACCGGCGGTCTGGTCGGCATGGCAATCCTGGCAGAAGCCCGCACCGAGCCGATCGATCGCGTCGGAATGCCGACGTTCCGACCGTATGTGACGCCGGTCGGCTTCGCCGGTTTCGCCGGCCGCGAGACCGGCAAGCACTTCAAGCCGATCCGCCGCACCGCGTTGCACGACTGGCACGCCCGCCGAGGTGCCGTGTTCCTGGAAACCGGCGCATGGCTGCGTCCGCTGTACTACACCAAGAGCCGGGAGACCGGCTGGGGGCCGATCCTGCGTGAAGCCCGTGCGGTGCGTAAGGCCGTCGGCCTGTGCGATGTCTCCACGCTCGGCAAGATCGACGTGCAAGGCCCGGATGCCGGAACCTTCCTCGATCGCCTGTACGTCAATACGTTCTCCAAACTGCCGATCGGCCGCGCGCGCTATGGCTTGATGCTGCGCGAGGACGGCATCGTGTTCGACGACGGCACCACCTCGCGGCTCGGCGAACATCATTATCTGGTCACCACGACCACCGCGAAAGCCGCCGACGTTCTGGAGCATATGGAGTTCTATGCGCAGACGGTCTGGCCGGACCTCGACGTGCAGTTCTGCTCGGTCACGGATCAATTCGCGCAGATGGCTCTCGCAGGCCCGAAGGCGCGCCAGACTTTGCAGGCCTGTCTCGGTGACCTGACGATCTCCAACGACGCCCTGCCGTTCATGGGCATTACGGAGGCGACGATTGCCGGCGCTCCGGTGCGGATTTTCCGCGTCAGCTTCTCCGGCGAACTCGCCTATGAAATCTCGACACCATCAGGCTACGCGGAGCGGGTGTGGGAAGCCATCCTCGCCGCCGGCCAGCCATTCGGAATCGTGCCCTACGGCATCGAGGCGATGGGATTGCTGCGCATCGAAAAGGGCCATGTTGCCGGCCCCGAACTGAACGGTCAGACCACCGTCGCCGATCTCGGCTTGCAGCGTATGCTGAAGAAATCCGGCGACTACGTCGGCAAAGTCAACGCGGAACGTGCCGGCCTCGTCGATGCCAAGCGGCCAGGACTCGTAGGCATTCGCGCACTGACCAGCGAGTTCGACCGGCGCCTGCGTGGCGGCGCACATCTGCTCAGCGCGCCTGACGACAAGAGAAGCCTCGGCTGGGTCACCAGCGTCACCCGCTCGGTCGAACTCGACCGCTGGATCGGGCTGGCCATGCTGGAGGGCGGCATCGATCGCCGCGGCCAACGTCTGTACGCGTCGTTCCCGATGAAGAACGAGATTATCGAGGTGGAAATCACCAGCCCACATCACGTCGATCCGGAGAATGCCCGTGTCCGCACTTGAGACGCGCTCAGCCCTGGCAGGTCTTGTGAAATCGGGTCGCCGCGGCGTGCCGGATAGCGAAAATCCGGTGAAAATCACCGAGCGCCGGCTGGCCGTCGTGCAGGTACAGGCGCGCAAGGGACAGGAAGCTGCGGCCAAGGCCGCGATCGCCAACACCTTCGGTCTGGATCTGCCGGACGCAGGCCGATCGAGCGTCACGATCGATCACGCCGCCGTATGGGTCCAACCTTCCACGTGGCTGGTCGGGGGCACGTTCACCGAACCCGGCGCGTTGGCGCGCCGCATCACCGAGGCGACCGCCGGTACTGCCGCCGTCACGGATCAAACCTTTGGCAAATCCGTGCTGCGCCTGTCCGGCACTCATGCCCGCAGCGTACTGAGCAAAGGCTGCCGGATCGATCTGCACCCGCGCGAATTCGGACCTGGCCACGCCGCCGTCACGCCGCTGCGACACATAAGCTGTGTGATCGTCCAGATTGACGACACGCCGACCTACGATCTCATCGTGCCGTCGACGTTTGCCGTCGCGGCGGTTGAATGGCTGGAAATGGCCGCCGCGGAATTTGGCTACGAGATGGTCTCGGCTGGCTGAATCCGGCCTGCCCCTATCACGCGAGACACGCCGGACGCACATTCGCCCACAGCATGGCCGCGCTGGCGCGAAATCATCTTCGCGATCAATGACGTGCATCGTCTCAAGGACATGACGCACCGCACGTAACATCTGCGCGGACGCAATCCGGCAGACGTCGCGAGCGCGTCCACCGC
This sequence comes from Pseudomonadota bacterium, assembly GCA_023426855.1. GTDB lineage: Bacteria > Pseudomonadota > Alphaproteobacteria > Rhizobiales > Hyphomicrobiaceae > ZC4RG25. The sequence continues at coordinate 4,019 of JAEZBU010000180.1, forward strand.
GCGCAATTATGTTCGGATTCCCTGGTTTTCTCAGCGCAAGCGCTCAGTGTTGCCACAAATTGGAGCAAAAGGTGCGCGGTTGCTGTTCATCAATTTCCTATTTTCAGAGAGGTAATCAAAATGCTGCGCGCGGGGAAAATCTTCGCTCTCATCATGATGCTGCTCGTCGTTCCGGCGCACGCGCAGAGGGGCGGCCCAGGACCTGAGCGTGTTCTGCTCGGTGAGAAATCCGTTGGCTTCCTTGTCGACAGGGACGTCATCAACATCACGCACAACGAGGAATGGTTCCGGAACCGCAGCTTCCGCAATCTGCAGTTCGTTGCCGAGCGCAACGACGTCCATCTGATGTCTATCCGTGTGGTCTACATGAACGGCTTCGCCGAGGACATCAAGGTCGACAAACTGGTCCGCCAGCGCCAGGGGCTCAACGTCGATCTGCGCGGCGATCGCAGCTTCCTGCGTCGCATTGAACTGGTCTACCGCGCGCGCCCCAGCTTACGCGGAAACGCGGTGGTCAAGGTGTTTGGCGAAGTTGCACCTCAGCGCCGCCCGGAACCGCCACGCCCCGATCCGAGCTGGATGTTGCTGGGCGAGCAGTCTGTCGGGTTCGGTGTGGACAAGGATGTCATCAACATCCGTCATGCCGAGGATTGGTTCCGCAACCGCGCCTTCCGCGAATTGCACTTCTTCGCCGAGCGTAATGACGTACACATGATGTCGATCCGCCTCGTGTACTTCAACGGCTTTGCTGAAAACATCAAGATCGACAAGCTGATCCGCGCCGGTCAGCAGCTTCCAGTCGACCTACGCGGCGACAAGAGCTTCCTGCGCCGCATCGAGATGACCTATCGCGCCCGTCCCAACTTCCGTGGCGACGCGCTGGTCAAGGTCTACGGCGAACCAGCCCGCGGCCGCCGATAATATCATTCGGAATTGAACGCATGAGGTCGAGGCCGCCCCAAGGGGCGGCCTCTTTTTTTGTCAGTAGTTCAGGAAGCCGACGTATCGCGGTAGCCAGAGCACGATCTCCGGGAACGCGATGCACAGACCCAGGCCCGTTAGCTGGATCAGCACGAACGGGATAATGCCCTTATAAATGTGAGCCATTGTCACTGACGGCGGCACCGTGCCCTTCATGTAAAACAGCGCAAATCCAAACGGCGGCGTCAGGAACGCGGTCTGCAGGTTCACCGATAGCAGGATGACGAACCACGTCATGAACACGACCGGCGATCCAGCGCCAATATGAGCGCTGAAATCGAGCCCCTGAAGAATCGGAGCAAAGATCGGCAGGATGATCAGGCAGATCTCGATCCAATCGAGGAAAAACCCGAGCACAAAGACCAGTGCCATCAGGAATAGCAAGACTTCCCAACCAGTGACGACACCAGCACCTTTCAGAATCTCGACCACCATCTCGTCGCCACCCAATTGGCGGAAGACGAACGAGAACAGCAATGCGCCAAAGAAGATGAAGAACACCATCGCATTGGTCAGCGCGGAGGCTTCGATCATCTCGTTGATCGAGCGAAACGACAGCCGGCCATTGACCCAAGCCAGAAACAGCGCGCCGACGGCACCGACACCCGCTGCCTCCGTTGGCGTCGCCCATCCCCCGAAAATCGAACCCAGAACCAGGAACACCAGGAACGATGGGGGAAGGAAGCTTTTGACCAACAGGTGAACAAACTCGCCGGTCGTTTTCGGTCCGATGTCATCAGGCATCGCAGGAGCCAGATCCGGCCGAAAGAACGCCAGCACAGCCTGATAGACAATGTACAGCAGCGCCAGCAACAGACCGGGAAAAACCGCGCCCGCAAACAGCGTACCGACCGAAACCGACAGCAAGTCACCCATGATGACAAGCATGATCGACGGCGGGATGAGGATACCGAGCGTTCCTGCCGATGCAATCGTGCCGACCGCCAACTCCTTATTGTAGCCGCGCTCGAGCATGGCCGGCAGCGCGATCAGCGTCAGCATAACCACCGAGGCGCCGACGATACCAGTCGTTGCCGCCATGATCGTGCCCATCAAGGTCACGGACATCGCGAGGCCGCCGGGGATACGCCGCGTCAAAACCTGCAAGCAATACAGCAGGTCATTTGCAACGCCGCTTCGTTCCAGCACCGTTCCCATGAATATGAACATGGGAATAGCGACAAGGATCGAGTTGGCTGCTACGGCGCCCCAGATGCGGGGCAATAGGTTGAAGAAGTGCACGAACTCAAAGTGCTCGAAATAAATTCCGAGCGCGCCAAAAATCAGACCGACACCGCCGAGGACAAAGGCGACCGGAAAGCCGCAGAACAAGCTCACCGTCAGCGATATGAACAGCAGCAGTGCGAGGTGCTCGCCAATCCATTCCATGGCAGATCCCCCTTAGCTGCTCTGACCGACGCTTTGCGCGCCAGCAAATGAACTCGCTGCCCGCAACCGATCAGGCCCCCACAGGAATACGATCATTCTCATCATCACGGAGAAAACGCCGAGCAGCAGGAGGATCAGTCCAACTGTGATGAAACCCTTCGGGATCCAGCGCTGCGCGAGCCCTGTGGGTGACTCGGAGTGCTCATTCAGGTTCCATGCGATCTGGGTAAACACCGAGCTGAAGTAGATCGCCAGCAGGCAGTAGGGCACCGCGAACGCAATGCAGCCGAGCAACTCGACCATCGCGTGCGTACGCGGGCTGGCCCGCGACAGAGCGATATCGATGCGGACGTGCGCATTCTTGATGTAAGCGGCGCCGAGCCAGAAACAGAACAGTGCGGTATGCAGGTGCCATTCGAGTTCCTGCAACCTCGTCGAGCCAAAACCTGGGATCTGATAGCCGATCTTGCGCGTCATAACGTCGAAGCAAATGACGACTGCGCAGACGACAAAGAGCCAGCCAGCGATCATTCCGATCACGTGCAGCACACGGTTTATCCGGTCGCTGGTCGCGAGGAGCGCGTCCATACGGTGATACCCTCTCAAGTGTGGCGTGGAGCGATGCGAGCAGAAGACAAAAACGGCGGCGGTAGCCGTGAACTAACCGCCGCCGTTTTACATGTTCAGGGAGCTACTCCGGTCTACTTGAGATAGCCCATCTCTTTCCAGATCGCGTAGTTCTTGCGGAACTCTGCCAAGTGCTCATAGACGCGCTTGAAGTTGGGGTTCTTGGCCGATTCCTCCGCGACCACCTCTTCCCAAGCCTTCTCCATCGCGGCAAGGATTTCCGGCGACCAGGTCCGGATCTGCACGCCATGCTTGTCGCGCATTTCAGCGATCGCCTTTCCTTGCGACGCCTCGCCCTCGGAGATGACTTCCTTGATGGTCAGCGCACACGCACCTTCAATCGCAGCCTTGTGCTGATCCGACAATGCATCGTACTTGGCCTTGTTGATGTAGATGCCCTGCCAGCTAGCCTGCTGGTGCCAACCAGGGAAGTAGTAATACTTGGCAACCTGATGGAAGCCGAGCTTCTGATCCATCTGCGGCAGGGAGAATTCCGCCGCGTCGATGGTTCCAAGCTGCAGAGCCTGGAAGATATCGCCGGGCGCGGTGAGCTGGGTCGAGACGCCGAGCTTTTCCATGACTTTGCCGCCGAAGCCCAGGAAGCGCATTTTCAGGCCCTTCAGGTCATCAACGGAATTGATTTCCTTGCGGAACCAGCCAGCACCCTCCGGCGGGATGACGTTACAAGGGAAATTGACGACATTGTGCTTGGCGTACATCTCGCGCTCAAGCTCGAGCCCACCGCCATTGAACATCCAGGCCATGAATTCGGGAATGCCCGGGCCGAAAGGCAGAGAGTTGAAAACCGTGAACGCGGTGTCGGACCTGGCGAAGAACGCCGAAGCCGAATAGGCCATGTCGACCGAACCCTGGCTGACCGCATCGATCGCTTGCAGACCTGGGACGATTGCGCCTGGCTCGTTGAATTTGATCTCGAGCGTTCCGTTGCTCAGTCGTGAGACATGCTTGATGAAGCTGTGTGCCGCTTCGCCCAGAAGCACAAGGCTACCTGGATAGGCACTGGCCAAATTCATCCGAACTTTCTTTTCCTGCGCAAGAGCAGGAGACGCCAACATGCTAGCGCACGCGGCTACTGCGAGCCACGACTTGATCTTCATTTCGCTTCCTTCCCATCCATTTTTGACCACACGCCTTTGGTGGCGTTTTCTGGTTGCTTCCGGATTGATTTGATCCGGCGCCCGATCACCGAATATCCGTCGGCTTGCCGCCTGCTGACTGATTTCCTTCTGCACACTTCGTATACGTTGATCCGTGTAATCGATTTCGCATGCCTGCGACCTAATGTCAAAACAATGTACGTGCGGAGCGGGAACCGGCGGGAAAGGTGATGCGCTGCGCCTAAAAAAGGCCTTCCCTGGGCGCAATTGTGAAGCGGGGTAGTACCGAGTTTGACGATAACGTCAGACGGCGATCAACGGGGAGCATTTGCCGGACGATGCCGCTTCGAGTCTTGCTAGGCCTTGCGTCAAGCCTGACGCTTCTGTTGCTGGCACCGCCTATTTCCGCACAAGCCGGAAAGTACGAGTTTCGCGTCGTGAACGTTGCGCGATCGGATTTTCTGAACGTGCGCGAGCGGGTGAGCGATCAGGACAGCATCAGCGCTGCGAAAATACTGGCACAGATCCCAGCGCGTACGGATGGCGTGCTTGGGTCGGGCGCAAGCCAGCTTGTCGGGCGCACGCGCTGGTTTGAAATCCGCTATGGCGAAACGCGCGGCTGGGTCAACGGACGCTTCCTGTCGCCAAAGTCATCCCAACTCGACGGTGAACTCGAATCCAACCTGTTTTGCGCAGGAACCGAACCGTTCTGGTCGCTCAAGATCGAAGACAATTCCGCAGAGATGCGCGGCCCTGACCAGCAGCCGGAGCAATTCAGCATTGCTGTGCGCGAGCCCTTTCAAGGTCGCGAGGACGCGCTGGCAATTCGTATCGTCAACGATATGGGGCCGGAAATCAGTGCCCTGGTGCAGCACAAGGAATGGTGCAGCGATGGCATGTCGGACCTCGAATACGCGTTTCAGGTCCGTCTCGTGGGCCGCGAAGACGGTGGCGAGCCCTTGCGCGGCTGCTGCAGCCTGCTCAGATAATCCGGGCGCGAGCGGCAATGCGGCCCTACCCGGCGCAATGCACTCGTGCTAGAGCGCGGAATTCTGGCTTGAACCGAAGGGCGTTCCCTTCGATGGCGCCAGGAGCCGAATGCACAATTCTGCCCGAGGTGTCGCAAGACAATGACCAGCCAACCCGCCGACATTCCGTTCAAGAAAACCATGGAATTTGTCTACGGTGAGCCGAAGGAGCTTGCTCCGGACGTGTTGCGCCTCGTCGCCAACAACCCGAGCCCCTTCACCTTTCACGGCACGAACACGTACCTGATCGGCACCAGGGAACTGGCGCTTATCGATCCGGGGCCAGCCGACGACGCACACTTCGCAGCGATCATGAAGACGGCCGGCACGCGGCCGATAACCCATATTTTCATCACCCACACACATCGCGACCACACCGATGGGCTGGAGCGTCTGCAGAAAGCGACCGGCGCCAAAGTCGCTGCCCGCGGCCGCGCCGCTTGGGAAGCCGGCGCATTGCGTCTCAGCCCGTCCGGCGCTGAATTCATCGACATGGATTTCAAGCCAGACATCGTGCTCGACGACCGTGATGTCGTGACCGGCTCGGATTGGGCGCTCGAAGCCATTTTCACACCCGGCCACGCGCCCGATCATCTGTCCTTTGCCGACGCCAGCCGCAAGGTGCTGTTCTGCGGCGATCACATCATGAGCTGGAATACGACCGTGGTCGCGCCGCCCGAAGGCAACATGGCCGACTACATGCGGTCGCTGGAGCGCCTGCTTCCGCGCGAGGAGACGGTCTTCCTGCCGGGTCATGGCGGTCGCATTGAACAGCCGACCCGCATGGTCAAGGCTTACATCGTGCATCGCCGCTGGCGCGAGCAGGCCATTCTGGACGCAATCCGTTCAGGCAACACGACGATCGCCGGCATCGTTGCTCAGGTTTATCAGGGCCTCGACCCGAAACTCATCAACGCGGCCTCGCTGTCGGTGCTGGCCCACGTTGAGCATCTGATTTCGCGCGATCTTGTGAGCTGCGAGGGCCCGCCTTCTTTCGATCGGCCCCTGGCAGCCGTTTAGGAATAGCCGCCCGGCCTTTTGCACGGCCGCGCGGTGTCGCAGCACCCGGCACCGTGCTTTCGAGCCGCGCGCGCAATTCCTTGGCGAATGCGCGCACGCGGTTGGCGTTTGTGCCAAAATCGCCCGCGCCAAAACGCGATGCCGACCGCATGTCGACGACGGCCGTACTCTGGTCGCCAACGATCCGAATGACAACGTCGTCCGTGTAGCCGACCAGCAGCGTACGATCGGTTGCCTCGATAAGACCCGGCCTTTCGGCGTCGGCGCCGGGCGGCGTCTCGCTGACGATATGGAACTTCAGCCGGCGCACGGCATCGGCCGCCAGTTCAAAGGCTTCCTCGGCTGACCGGTTGATGCGGATCGGCTGAAGGTCAGGGTAGCTCGCAGCCTGCAGATCGGCGAAAGCGGCCGCCGGATACACCAGCGGATTGGCGCCGGCCTCACGCTGCCTTGCTATGCTTGCGAACTGCGGCGGCGAACGCAGATCCGTGCTGACATCGTTGAGGCGCGGCAAATCCCGCGCCATCGCGATGAACACCGCCGGGCAAGCCAGCAGGGCCAGACAGACGAACAGCGCCAGGATAGCCGCGCCGCCGCCGCGCCGACCGCTGATCCAGACCCGGATCAGCGCACCCAGCGTGAGCAGCAGCGTCACCGCCGCGCCACCGAAACCAACAAGGAACAAATTCATCAGGACCGGCGTCGGCAGTCCCATCAGGCGGTGCAGGACAACGCCGACGATCACCATCGCCGAGCAGAACAGCGCAAGCCGCAAACTCCAGACAGCGCTGGAGGCTGGCCGCTCGCCAACTATGACCATCGTATCAATGGCGGCCATTAACGAAACCCATGGCGTAAAAGCATCGTAGCCCTGTCAGAAACAGGAACCCTTTGAATGATCGACGCATCAAAGCTAATCATACCCGAGATTTGCTCCCAGCCACAGCGCCAAACTAAGGCCAACCTACAGGGCGACCGATCATGACGACCCTCAGCAATTATGCCATGCGAGATGTAGAAACGATTCTCCATCCGGCGACGAATCTCGACCTGCATCGCAAAATTGGCCCGCTGGTACTGGATCGTGCGGAGGGCGTCTACGTCTGGGATACTGACGGCAAGCGCTACATCGAAGGTCTGGCGGGACTGTGGTGCACCGGCCTCGGCTACGGCAACCAGGAACTCGTCGAAGCTGCCAAGGAGCAGATGAGCCGGCTGTCGTTCACGCATTTGTTCGGCGGCAAGAGCCACGAGCCGGCCATCGCCCTGGCGGAAAAGCTCAAAGAACTGATGCCGATGCCGACCTCGAAGATCTTCTTCACCAACTCAGGTTCGGAAGCCAACGACAGCCAGATCAAGCTCGTCTGGTATTACAACAACGCCCGCGGGCTGCCGAAAAAGAAGAAGATCATCAGCCGCATGCGTGCCTATCACGGCGTCACGATCGCAAGCGCCAGCCTGACAGGCCTGCCGGTTTTCCACGCCGATTTCGATTTGCCCATGGCGCGGGTGCTGCATACCGACTGCCCGCATCACTTCCGCAATGCGGAGCCGGGCGAAACTGAGGAAGAGTTCGCAACCCGCCTATCGCGCAACCTGGAAGATCTGATCGAGCGCGAGGGCGCCGACACCATCGCCGCCTTCATCGCCGAGCCGGTGATGGGTGCTGGTGGTGTCCTCGTGCCGCCGCGCACCTACTTCGAGAAGATCCAGGCCGTACTGCGCAAGCACGACATCGCCCTGATCGCAGACGAAGTGATCTGCGGTTTTGCCCGGACCGGCAACTGGTTCGGATCACAGACCTTCAACATCATGCCGGACTCGATGTCGATGGCGAAGGCCATCACCTCGGCGTACATGCCGCTCGGTGCCGTCACCGTCAACGAGCCGGTCTATGAGGCGATGGTCGATGAAAGCCGCAAGCTCGGCGTGTTCGCGCACGGCTTCACCTACTCCGGCCACCCGGTCTCCTGCGCCGTCGCGGTCAAGACGCTGGAAATCTACGAGCGCATCAACATCGTGCGCCACGTGCAATCCGTATCGCCGGTGTTCCTGACGCGGCTGAATGCACTGGCCGATCATCCGCTGGTCGGCGAGACGCGCGGCGTCGGCCTGATCGGTGGCCTTGAGCTGGTCAAGAACAAGAAGACCAAGGAAAGCTTCGACCCCAAGCAGGGCGTCGGCGGCAAGGTCGTTGCGTTCGCCCAGGAAGAAGGGCTTATCACGCGTGCCGTCGGCGGCGATACGATTGCGCTGTGCCCGCCGCTCGTCATCGATGGCGCCGAGATCAACCTGATGTTCGACGCCCTCGGCCGTGCGCTCGACCGGGCCGAAAGCTGGGTGAAGGCTGAAGGCCTGCGCTGATCCGCGGTTGCGGTTTACGCACGGAACATCCGCAGAAAAAGGACGATCACACCAGTCATGTGTGTGATCGTCCTTATCGTTTTGACCGGCGGTGCGGTTCATGCCAACATTCCCGGATGAGATCGCATCACCGAATATGAGCACTTGCGCGATCTGGAGCTTCTCCAGATGAGCGGCGCTTTCGCCGTCATGTCGCCCTGTAGCTCAATCGGTAGAGCCTCTACCTCATAAGTGGATCGGTGCAGGTTCGAATCCTGCCGGGGCGACCATTTGATGGGTGGTCATAATCAGCCGTTTACAGTCATTCACGATTGATGCTGCGGTTTCGGCCCGCTGACTTCCTGTGCTCAAGCAAATCAGGCACACTCCGGAGCTTCTCGAAACCGGCGCAGGAGCATCCGATGACTGCTGCATCCGACGCATTGATGGGTATCCAAACAGCTCGCCCGCCGCGTGCCAGGCGGCCGATGCGGATCGCGCGCAGCGCCGCCGCCATGCTGCTGCTTCTGCCCGCGTCCGTTCAGGCAACCGAGGAAACCACCCCGCCCGCGCAACGCAGCGCCATGCACCTCAGCATCGCCAGCCTCAGCATGGCCGGTCGATCGGCAAAAGCGGCACCGGCTGAGCCAGAGCAGAAACAAGCCACGTGGCGCCATACGTTCGGCGCGGAGCGCCGGACGGTCCAGAGCACGGCCCGCCGCCCCGCCAGCTTTACCGCCGACATTATCGTGATGAGCGACGTCGCCAGCATGACCCAGGCGCGGCAGGTATTTCCCGCCGCCAGCTATCACATCGTGCTGTCGCGCCAGATCCTGAACCAAACCGGCGACACGCAAGCATCACCAGGGCCGGGTGTCACGGCAGTCGCCATCCGCCGCGCGCGTGACCTGCGTGTCACCACAATGGATCATCTGACGCAACTGGCCGATGCCCCGGCAGGCTCGACTTTGCCGCTCAGCGCCGGCACTGCGGTGCGGGTGATCGCCAATGGCGCGCCGGTCTGGATCGTGTCGGTGGATCTGGCGGAGTCGTGCACCTCAACGGCGGAGGGGGAGCAAAACAGCCCGCAGTGTTCCGCCGCGACACAGCAGCTCGACAAGCTCGAAGCCTGGGCCGCCGAGCGGCGCGCATCGGGCGAAGCGGTCATCGTGGCAGGCAGCTTCCATCGCCGCCTCGATGGTCAAAGCCTGCCGCAAGCACTCGCGGCTCTGAAGCGTTTTCCTGAAGAGAACGTCCCGGCTGGCGCCTGTGCTGCCGACGCCGGCCGCTCCGATCTCATTCATGTTCTCGCCGCACCGGCCGCACAACCGCGCGCCGATCTTTCCCTGCGCGGCGAATTACGCGTGGCTGACGAGACCGATCCGGATGCCGGCTGCGTGATGATCGTGCGGCTGATGTTGTGATCCTGGGCTTTCCGCGCTCCCAGCGCGTGCCGTCAAGGACGCGGCGGCGGCCATCCAGCTTCATTCTCGCGCGCGATCGGCGCGCGATGCTGGATTTCGCCTTCGCGGGAATGACCGAGTGAGGGGCCACCCAGTCCAGACACTCCTAAACGTGCTGGCCGCCGTTGATGTGCAGCTCCGCGCCGTTGACGTAGCTCGATTGCTCCGTACACAGGAAGTAGATCGCCTTGGCGACTTCTTCCGGCTCACCCAGCCGGCGCATCGGAATTTGTTCGCGCACGATCTTGTCGGTGCCCGGCGAGAGGATGGACGTATCGATTTCTCCCGGCGAGATCGCATTCACCCGGATGCCGCGCGGGCCGAAGTCGGCGGCCATCTCGCGCGTCAAACCGGCCAGCGCCGCCTTCGAGGTTGCATAAGCGGCACCGGCAAACGGATGCACGCGGCTGCCGGCGATGGAGCTGACGTTGACCACCGCGCCCTTGGCAAGCTCCAGCTCTCCGATCAGCCCGCGCGCCAGCATGATCGGCGCGAAGAAGTTGACCTGGAAGATGCGCTGCCAGTCCTCCAGCGGCGTATCGATGGTGCCGAGCCGCTCGCCGTTTAGTCCCTTGGGACTGATGCCAGCGTTGTTGACCAGTGCATTGAGCCGCGAACCCTGCGCCTTCAGCCGCTCGCGCATTTCCGCAACCGCCTTCAGCGTATCCTCGGCATTGGCCAGGTCGACCTGGATATGATCCTCCGGCCCCATCTCCCACGGGCAATTCTCCGGGAACGGATGCCGCGAACAGGTGATCACACGCCACCCGGCCGAAGCAAAGCGCTTGACCGTGGCGTGGCCGATGCCGCGCGAGGCGCCGGTCAGGATCAAGGTCTTTCGATCAGCGCTGGCGGGTGGGGTCATGAGATCTCATCTGGTTACGCGGACATCGCGTGATCGCTGGTTTAGCATAGCTGGAAATCGGCGGCACGGGCAGGTGTCCCTGTCGCAGCCGCGTGTGGCCGGACCTTACGGATACAACCGGTTTTTCGTCCAGGCCTGTGCGGAATCTGCGCGGCGGAACTGCACGCGGTCGTGCAGGCGGAACGGCCGGTCGTGCCAGAACTCGATTTCCAGCGGCACGATGCGGAATCCCGACCAGTGCGGCGGTCGCGGGATCTCGCCGATATTGAACTTCGCCGTATAGACCGCAACCGACTTTTCGAGCGCAAAACGACTTTCCAGCGGCCGCGATTGCGTGCTGGCCCACGCCCCGAGACGACTGCCGCGCGGACGCGAATTGTAGTAGGCATCGGCCTCCTCAGAGGTCACCGGCGTTGCGAGACCCCGCACCCGCACCTGACGGCGAAGGCTCTTCCAGTGGAAGCACAGTGCCGCCTTGCCGGCACTCAGGATCTCGCAGCCCTTGGCACTTTCATAGTTCGTATAGAAAACGAAGCCGCGGTCGGTCGCGTGGACGTCGTCGAGACCTTTCAGCAGCACCATGCGCACATTGGGCATGCCATCCGGATCGACGGTGGCGAGCGCCATGGCGTTCGGATCGTTGGGCTCATGCGCCTTGGCCTCCGCGAACCACTCCTCGAACAGGGCGAACGGTTCGGCAGCCGCGACGAAGTCACCCGCCGGCGGCGCGGTGTAATAGTCGGGCTTCGGCGTCTCGGCCATGACATCTCCTTGGCATTGCAAATGGCCATCACGCGAATCTACACGCGATACAGCCATTGATATAATGTTAACCCTGTTGCTTCACACTCAAGGCTCTACGAGTTAGCCCGACCATTCCGGCGGGTCCAGCGTCACCAGTTGAGTGTGTAGTCCCATGCGTTGTTATCTGCGTTCCCCCGTGGAAGCGTGCGGTCTAGCTGTCCTGTTCGGCATCGCCTTCCTGCTCGCTCCTGTTTATCTACCGGCACCCTTCGCACATGCCGAGCCGCAAGCCGGTATCTGTGCGTGTCCGACCCCGGATGTCCAGATCCGCCCAGTTGATCCCCAAAAACCAAAGTTCTCCGAAGCCCGCCTGAAGCTCGACATGGCGGATGAGACCGCCGCGCTGAAGGCGCTCCACGTCGGACTGACCGAGGCCGGCGATGGCTCCACGTTCTTCTGGCATCGTGGCCATGGCCGCCTGCGCGGCGCCGTGCTGCCCAAGTCCTCGTTCATCGATGCAAAGGGCCGCGTTTGCCGCCACCTAGTGGTGACGCTGGCCACGCCGGAATACCGGCGCTCGGTGGAAGGCATAGCCTGCCGTCTGTCGGACGGTTCCTGGTCTCTCGAAGGCTAGTTCCGGCCAACCGGGCGAAAGGCGCTTCACGCAGCCCTCGCCCGGTTGCCGCAAATCTGTTACGCCGTCGCGAAAACATCCGGACGGTGATGACGTGGGCTGGCTTTGGGCTGTATTCACGATTGTGGCTGCGGGCGCGCAAACGTTCCGTAATGCCATGCAGAAGGAACTGACGACGACGCTCGGCACGGTCGGCGCCACACACGTCCGGTTCTTGTTTGGCCTGCCCTTTGCCATCCTTTTCCTGCTCACCGCTGTCCTGATCATCGGCGCGCCGCCCGCGCTGAACGCCACGATGCTCGGCTGGACGTTCGTCGGCGGCATCGCGCAGATCGCCGCGACGGCCCTGCTGCTGGCCGCGATGCAGGAACGCTCGTTCGTCGTCACCATCGCGCTGTCGAAGACCGAGCCGGTTCACGTCGCGGTTTTCGGCCTCGTCTTCCTCGGCGATCATCTGACCCCGGGATTGGCGGTCGCCATCGTGCTCGCCACGGTCGGCGTGATGATGATGTCATGGCCGCGCCAGACAACAGGCCAAACGCTATCCTGGAACTCCGCAGCGCTCGGCATCGGTTCCGGCGCCCTGTTCGGATTGGCAGCCGTCGGCTTCAGAGGCGGCATCCAGGCGCTGGAAACGGATTCCTTCGTCCTCGCCGCGCTGACCACCCTCGTCGTCGGCCTCATCATTCAGACGCTGACTCTGACCGCCTACCTGCTGATCCGCGACCGCGCCAACCTGATCGCCATTTTCAAGGCGTGGCGCCCCTCGATCAAAGCCGGGTTCATGGGCGCCTTCGCTTCGCAGATGTGGTTCCTGGCGTTCGCGTTGGAAAGCGCCGCCAAGGTGCGAACGCTGGCTCTGGTCGAAATCCTGTTCGCCCAGCTCGTCACGCGACAGATGTTCAAGCAGAACATGGGCTCCCGTGAAGCAATCGGCATTGGCCTGATCGTGATTGGCGTGATCCTGCTGCTCAACTCATAAGTTGCAGATGAGCAGCGAGGCTCTTTCGCCTCGCCGCTCGTGCATGTCAGATCAGGCCTTCTGCCTGCACATGTCTAAATCAGGCCTTCGGCCTGCATGGCCTCCTGCACCGCCGGACGGGCGAGGATCCGCGCCTGATAGTCCTTGATGTTCTGGAACGGCGACAGATCCACCTTCAGCTTTTTAGCCCAGTTCAAAACCGTGAACGCATAGGCGTCCGGCAGCGTGAACTCCTTGCCCATCATATAAGGCTTGTCCGCCAATTGCTTGTCGAGCACACCGATGCGGGCGAGCAGCCGCTCACGCGCCAGTGCCTTGGCATCTTCCGACATGGCTGGGTTGAACAGAGGCGAGAACCCCTTGTGCAGCTCGGTGGAAATGAAATTCAGCATCGATATGAGCTTGTAGCGCTCGATCGTTCCGAAAGCCGGCGCCAGGTAGGTCGCGCCAGCCTTGTCGGCTATGTATTGCGTGATCGCCGGGCCTTCGGTCAGGATTGTGCCGTCGTCGAGCTCCAGCGCTGGCACATAGCCGCCCGGATTGACGGTGCGGAAATCCCGGCCGTCCTCAGTTTTCTTGGCGCCAATATCCGTCTTGACCAGCTCGAACGGCGTGCCGGTTTCGCGCAGAACAATGTGTGGCGACAACGAACAGGCACCCGGCGTGTAGTACAGCTTCATGACTTGCATACTCCTTGATGCTCACATAGTTCGCTAGTTACGAACTTGCGAACAAATTGAGAAGCCCACATTGCCGCAACACGTGATGGTTGACGCAGGTGTGAACAAGTCATAGGCGAAAGGAGGCCATCTGGACCCTCCCTGCTGTTGGTGTAGGATGCGCCACAGCACAAAGAAGAGGACCACGGGCACATGACCGGAAACGGGGTGGCAGCTGGATCGTTGATGGCTGGCAAGCGCGGCCTGATTATGGGTGTCGCCAACAACCGGTCGATCGCCTGGGGCATAGCCAAAGCCGTCGCGTCACAAGGCGCGGAAGTCGCATTTACGTACCAGGGCGACGCTTTGAAAAAGCGCGTCGAGCCGCTGGCGGCTGAGCTTGGCTCCAAGATCGTCCTGCCTTGTGACGTCAGTGACGCGGCTTCGATGGATGCTGTCTTCGCCGCGCTCAAGGAACAGTGGGGCAAGCTGGATTTCCTTGTCCACGCAATTGCTTACTCCGACAAAAACGAGCTCGACGGGCGCTACGTCGACACCACGGAGAAGAACTTCACGCAGTCGATGCTGATCTCCTGCTACTCGTTCACGGCTCTGGCCCAGCGCGCCGACAAGCTGATGACCGACGGCGGCTCGCTGCTGACGCTGACCTATTACGGCGCCGAGAAGGTCATGCCCCATTACAACGTGATGGGCGTTGCCAAGGCCGCGCTGGAAGCCAGCGTGCGCTATCTGGCCGCCGATCTCGGCCGTACCGGGGTTCGCGTCAATGCCATTTCCGCCGGTCCGATCAAGACCTTGGCTGCTTCGGGCATCGCCGACTTCCGCTACATCCTGAAGTGGAACGAGTATAATTCTGCCCTGCGCCGCACGGTCACCATCGAAGAGGTCGGCGCGGCAGGTCTGTACTTGCTGTCGGATCTGTCACGCGGCGTCACCGGCGAGGTTCATCACGTCGATGCCGGCTACCATGTCCAGGGTATGAAGAACGAAGAAGCCCCGGATATCGCGGTCGTCAAATCCACCGACTGACGGCTTGCTTTCGGCCCCGTTTCGGCGTTGTAGACCCTGAACCGTTTTCGGGGCCTGCAGCCCCATGCCTTGCTGGAGGTGATCGATGGCAGACGTCAACCGTCAGGTGAA
>JAEZBU010000182.1 GCA_023426855.1 Pseudomonadota bacterium
GCAATCTCATCCAGCATCGGATGCTCGTCGCACTTGGCAATGCGGAATGGGCAGCGCGGAGCAAACCGGCAACCCTTCGGCACATTGAGGAGATCCGGCGGCTGGCCTTCGATGGTCAGCAGACGCCTGTTCTCGGTCGTCTCCTGATCGATACGCGGCACAGCGTTGATGAGCGCCCACGTATAAGGATGCCGCGGATCCGACAGCAGATCCTCGGTCAGTCCTTCTTCGACCACCTCACCGGCATACATGACGAGCGTGCGCGTGCACACGCGCGCGATCACGCCAAGGTCGTGGCTGATCAAAATGACGGCGGTGCCGTAATCTTTGTTCAGCTCCTGCAGCAGATCGAGAATCTGCGCCTGAATGGTGACGTCCAGCGCGGTGGTAGGCTCGTCCGCTATGAGCAACGACGGTTCGTTACTCATGCCGAGCGCCAGCATCACGCGCTGCCGCATGCCGCCCGAGAATTGGTGCGGATAGCTTTCGACCGCGCGCTCAGGCGCCGTGACGCCCATGCGGCCGAGCAGCGAGACCGAGCGCTTTCCGGCCTCTTCTTCGTTGTATTTGCCGTGCACCACCATGGATTCAGTGAGCTGCTTGGCAATCTTGAGAACAGGATTGAGCGAGGTCATCGAATCCTGGAAGACCATCGCCATGCCGCTACCGCGGAGCTGACGCTTTTCCTCCGGCTTGGCGTTGAGAACCTCCTTGCCCTGGAAGATGATTTCGCCGCCGACAATGCGGGCCGGCTGCTCGAGAAGCTGCATCAGCGAAAGTGCGGTGACGCTTTTGCCCGAGCCCGACTCGCCGACGATGCCGATGGTTTCACCGGCGCCCAGCGTAAAGCTCACGCCGTCGACAGCGCGAACTTCGCCGTCATCGGTAAAAAAGTGCGTGCGCAGGTCACGGACATCGAGGACCGGCGTTTGCGGCTTATCTGAATTGGTGCTGCTCACGTGATCGCTCACCTCTGCCGTGCCTTCGGATCCAGCCAATCGCGGACGCCGTCACCGAGGAAGTTGAAGCCGACGACCACAGTCAGGATCGCCAAACCAGGGAAAACTGCGACCCACCACTGCGCCACGAGTTCGCGGCCTTCGGCCACCATCGAACCCCATTCGGCCACCGGCGGCACAACGCCGAGCCCAAGGAACGACAGGCCGGCAAAGGTCAGGATCGCAGTGCCGAGATCGAGGGTCAGAAGTACGATCAACGGGCCAACGGAATTCGGCAGGATATGCCGGAACAAAATCCGTGCCGGACTGAGCCCGAGTACCGTTGCCGCTTCGACGTATTCCTGCGACCGCTGCACCATGACGAGGCTGTGCGCCAATCGGGCGAACTTCGGCCACCACACGACAAGCATGGCGATAATCGTGTTGGTCGTACCGATACCGAGCGCCGCGGCAATGGCCAGAGCCAGGATGATCGGCGGGAAGCACAGCACGAGATCGGTCATACGCATCAGAATTTCTTCTGTACGCCCCTGCGCATACGCCGCGACACCACCGACGATGATGCCGAAGATGCCGCCGGCGATCACGACGATGAAACCCGCGAACAGAGAGATGCGCGCGCCATAGATCAGACGTGTCAGCACATCACGGCCAAGCGTGTCCGTGCCGAGCCAATGCTCCCAGGACGGCGCCAGAAGCCGGTTTGAAACGTTCACGGCATATGGATCGTACGGTGTGACCAGTGGTGCGAACACCGCCAGCACGATCCACAACAGCACGATGAAGGCACCGAGAGCTGCGAGGCCATAGCGACGCCGCCAACGCTGCGCCTTGGTCGGAACCGGCTGCACCTCGTGGCGCACGCCGACGGCGGGAGAATCTACGGTCATTTCGTCACCCGCGGGTCAAGGAGCGCATAGCTCAGGTCAACCAGAAGGTTCACCAGCAGGTAAACCAGCGCGACGATCAGCGTGATCCCCATGATCGCGGGAAGATCGAGTGTCACCGCACTTCGGAACGTGTACCTGCCGAGGCCTGGCCAGGAGAAAATCGTTTCCGTCATCACGGCGCCAGCCAGTAGCTGGGCGTAGGCAAGACCGCCGAGCGTGACGACCGGGATGAGCGCGTTCGGCAGAACGTGCCCCATGATGACGCGGTATTGCGTAAGGCCCTTGGCGCGCGCGACGCGCACATAATCCTGCTGGATGCTCTCCAGCATCGCGGCGCGCGTTGTGCGCGTAATAATACCGAGCGTCGCTGCTGCCAGAACGATCGATGGCAGCACGAGATGCGCGGCGGCATCCTTGAACGTCTCCCAGTCACCAGCCAGCAGCGTGTCCACCAGCATCAGGCCCGTCACCGTCGGCGGAGGGAATGCGATCGGATCGAGACGGCCGGGGCCAGGCGCAATCTGTAGACCGCCGTAGAAGAGTGCGAGCACCACGAACGCGAGCCAGAAGGTCGGCGCGGAAACACCGATCAGCGACACCACGCGGGCCACGTTGTCGATCCAGCTATCACGCCACACCGCAGCAACGATGCCGAGCGGAATGCCGATCAAAAGAGACAGCACAAAGCTGATGGTCGCCAGTTCGAGCGTTGCCGGCGCATACGCGGCAATATCGTCCAGCACCGGACGCTGAGACGCGATCGACAGCCCAAGATCGCCCTGGAAGAGGCCGGTCAGGAATATCCAGTATCGATGCCAGAACGGCAGATCGAGACCATATCGGGCGCGCCATTCGGCGACCACGACAGGATCCGACGCCGCAATATCACCGAGCTGGGCCAAGATAGGGTCGCCCGGCACGAGATTGCCAATGGAGAAGATCACCAATGTCGCCGAGAGCGCCAGGATGACCGTAAGGAACAGACGGGATACGATGTATCTGGACATGAGTTAGCTTCTGCCGCCTTTTGGGATTTCAATGCCGGCTGACGGATAAACGCCGACTGTGCGGTGCGCGCTGACTGAAGAATGCATAAGGTTCGTCGCAAGCCCTAAAGTCTGTGAATGTGAATGCCACCACCGATGTCGACGTGCATACCTGTGGCGAACGGAAGGCCACCTGTCGCCAGCGTGGCAGCGGTCTGACCGATGTCTTCGGGGATACCCCAACGGCGCATCGGGACACCACCTGCGGCGATCAGCGGATCGTACTTGGCGGTCGCCGGCGCAGTCATGTCGGTCTTGATGATGCCCGGCCGAATTTCGAACACGGCAATGCCAGCCTCTGCCAGCCTGACTGCGAACAGCTTGGTCATCATCGTCAGGGACGCTTTCGTCATGCAATAGTCCGCACGATTGTCGCCCACCATCTCCGCGTTGCAGGAGCTGACCGTCACGATCGACTTGTACGCATCCGACTTTGCAACGATCAGCCGTTTGGCAACCGCCTGCGTCAGAAAGAACGTACCGCGCATATTGATGCCGACAGAACGGTCGAAGCTTTCCGGCGTCAACTCAAGCATGTCACCACGCACCAACGATGTCACGCCGGCGTTGTTGACGAGGCAGCTCAGCGTTCCGAGATCCCGTTCGATCGCGTCGAGTAAAGCGTCGTGGCTGTCGATCTTCGACACGTCGAAAGGGTAATAGCGGCAGCGCCCCTCGGCCAGCATGGCTTCCGCATCCGCAATCGGCGCAGGCTCGAGGCTCGCCATCGCGACCTTGAAGCCAGCCCGCCACAGACTCTGCGCGATCGCCAAACCGATACCGCGCCCCGCTCCCGTGACCAGTGCCACGCCGCGATCAGCCTGCATCGATGCACTCTCCATCATGTCGGTCTTCCGAACTGTAGTAATTCCAGGCTCTGCGGCAGATGATGCGCATTGCAATCGCCACCGGCCCTCACCGTGATGTGGTGAGGGCCGGTGGCTGTGTTCTGGCTAATAGTTACGAGAGCATTTCAGGAGGCCATCAAGCCTTCGGCTTGACGCCATCGAGATCGATGATCCAACCGGCTGCAGTGAGCGGGAAGGCGCCGATTTCAGAATGCACACCGATCTGGTAGATCGGCTGGAACAGAACGATCAGGTGACCCTGGTCGACCATCTTTTCCTGCCATTCGACCCAGGCCTTCGCCTGTGCGTCGGCGTCCTGCATCTTGGCGATGTCGTAGGTCCACTTCACCGTTTCCGCGTCGGGCTTCCAACGGAGACGACGCGCCACGCGCTGCACGACCGCGTCGGCCCAGCCGAGGTTCTCGACAGCCGGCGGGTTCCAGTAGGTCAACAGACCGCCACGGAACAGGCCCTTCAGGTAGTCGTTGCGCATGTTGAGCTGATCCTGCGGACGCAGGTTCGCCTTGATGCCGACCTCTGCCAAGTCCGCCTGGATCTTCAACGCCAGCGTCTGGTAGGGAACGCCGTTGAAGGCCGCGTTGCTGAACGCCAGCTCGAACTCGAAGCCGTTCTCGTAGCCACCCTTCTTGAGCAGCTCCTTGGCCTTGTCGTTGTCCTTCTTGAAACCGACCTTGCGGGCGATTTCCTCGGTCGAACCACGCACGCCGATCGGCAGGAAGTGTGCCGGACGCAGCGCGGCGCCACCGATCAGACCGTTGATGATGCCGTCATAGTCGATGGCATAACCGATCGCCTGGCGGCATTCCTTGACGGCAAGCGCCGGGTTCTTCTCGGCTTCTTCCATCAGGGCCATGTAGCAGAAGTCGGTCGAAACCAGCGGCTCGATCCGGACATCCTTCTCGCCCTTAATCTCTTTCACCTGCTCGGGAATGAGATTGAATGCAGCGTCGATGTTGTTGCGGCGAAGAGCCAGAAGCTGCGCTGCACCGTCGTTGATGTGACGGATGATAACGCGTGCGAAGGCCGGCTTCTCACCCCAGTAGTGCTCATTGCGGGTGAGCTGGATCTGCGCATTGCGCTCCCAGCCGGTCAGCACGTAGGCACCGGTGCCCGCCGAAGCCCTGTCGAGCCACGTGCGCGCCTTGTCCTTGGTGTTGGCGTCGGCATCAGCCGTGCCACCGTTCTTCTCCATCAGCGCGCGTTCGCAAACCACGAACTCGGGCGCGCAAAGGGTCGTCAAGGTCGGGAAGTCGGCTTCCTTGATGAAGATATCGAGGGCCTTGCCGCCTTCGGCAACTTCAACGCGCTCAACGTGCGAGATGTAGCCAGCGGGCTGGTCCTTGATGTTGATCAGACGATCGAAAGACCACTTCCAATCTTCGGCCGTGACCGGATTGCCGGTGTGGAATTTCACGCCATCGCGCAGCCAGAAGCGGAACTGCTTGCCTTCCGACAAACGCTCCCACTTGGTGGCCAGACGCGGTGCGAGATCAACATACTCGCCCGGCTTCATGGTCAGCAGCGTGTCGTAAACCGCCGCGGTCGGCATCGGGCCGGTGTAAGTCGCGATGCGGTGGGGATCGAGCGTCACGATATCGCTGATGTCGATACCGAGAACGAGCGTATCTTTCTTGGTTTGCGCGTAAACCGTTTCGGGCAGCACGCCCGCCACGCCGAGGGCACCAGCCCCAACGCCCATGAGTTTGAGCGCCTCGCGCCTACTGATGCGCGTGAACGAATCGGCCATTCAAGTCCTCCCTAATGCCAGCCGCACAGCGACCAGCGTTTCCATAGATCCTAAGCCAGCCCCGTTAAGTTGCTGGTCTTTATAGTCTTTTTATTTGACGTTTTCGTCGCTCATGAACTTACGTGGTAGAAAGTAATCGATTACCTCCTTTGCGTCCACACACGAGGGGTTGATTTATCAAAAGTTAATGTATCGCACTGAACGTCCGATGACCGGAGATAGGACGGATCGCAGAGTCAATTCCACTTCACTCAGACGCACCATCCAAAACGTTTTCACTCCAAAAGCGGCGTGGAGCACAGCGCGTTTCGACTGATCGTTATTGAATTGTGGGGGCTGCCGCACGCGCGGCAGCTTCGCGGGCGTGGTCCGGGACGTCGAGTTCCAATCTCTTGAGCGGATTACCCAGCGAGCCACTAACCATAGCAGCAAGAAGCTTGTTCGCTGGCCAGATCTTGGACACGGGGCCAGCGATTCTGTCACGCAGCCAGGGCAAGACGTGGCTATCCGACTGATAGACCGGGGTGAAAAGGCTGCTCATACTTTGGTAGAACCGAACGTGGTTGGCGCGCAACGCAACTGCGCGCAGCGGCGCGCGAGAAGGATCATCCGCCTCTCGCAAAGCCTTGCTCAATGCAAACGCATCCAACAGCGCCATGTTGGCACCTTGTCCGAGTTGCGGACTTGTCGAATGCCACGCATCGCCCAGGTGGATCAGACCAAGCTTAGCGGGTGCGCGCACAGTCCGATGGGCATATCTAGCAAATGTCAGTTGCTCCGGTCGTGTAATTTGATCGAGCAGTGACTGCGTAACAGGCCACAAACGCAGAACCTCGCGCTTCCATGCATCCAGCCCCGCGTTTCGCCAGTGCTCCAGGTGATCGGCACGCAGCGACCAGAAGAACGCAGCGCGCGGCGTCGCGGCACCGGGAGCCAAACCTATCGGCATGACGCCTGCCATAGTGCTTGCGCGCACATACCGCTGTTCCAGCGCATCGATGCTGAAGTCCGCCTGAGCCGGCCAATCGAGACTTGCCCAAAGGGCTCCGTAGGCCAACGCCCGCCCATCGCACGAAGCCAGCGAACTGGCCGCACCCAAGGCGTCGACAACAAGATCAAAAGGGCCGGAGCGTTCGCCATCGGCAAACACGATGTCTCGTTGATCACCGGAGACAAGCGGCGCGTCGATCACCGTCCGATCCGTGAAAATCGGGATGTCGACCGCACGGACAGCTTGAAACAGAATGTCGAACAACGCGGCACGATGAATACCGACACCAAAGCTGGCGCGATCGAGGGCGACGTATCTCACGTCGAGCACCGTGCGATTCGACGGCACTGCCTTTCCGAATAAGCGATCAATCCGTGCTCCGGCAGCAATGACCGCTTGATCAAGGCCCATTGCGCGCAAGACGGCCAAGCCCGTGGGCTGAATGATCAGTCCAGAGCCAACTGGACGTGGCGCATCGAAGCGCTCGAATACTGACACGTGGTGTCCATCGCGACTGAGCAGGAGTGCCGACGCCAGTCCAGCTGGACCGCACCCCGCAACTGCGATGTTCAGTGTTTTCATGAGACGATATCATTTCCCAGGCGCTGACCATCGATACACGGTCAGCCATAAAACAAGCGCGCCAGGAAAGCGCCTGAAAGATGACACGGGACCACCGAGTTATGAAGCGTCCTCCGCGCATTCGACGATCCACATCGCTATTGGAAGTGGCCGCGCATAATCGCGTGCTGGAGGTCGGCTACGGCGCGGGTCTGGCAATCCTGGACTTGATGGAGCGCGACGTTGACATACGCGTTGTCGGCATCGATCGCTCAGCGACAATGATCGAACGGGCTCGTCGCAATATCGAAGCAGCGGGACATAATCGCGTAGAACTTCGACATACGGATCTCGCCAGCATGACGAGCGAGGTGGGCCAGTTCGACGTGATCTTCGCAATCAACGTCAATGCATTCTGGACGAACGGCAGCGCAGAAATCGCTGCGCTGAAGACCCTGCTGGCCTCTCACGGTCACATCTGGCTGTTTTATGAACCGCCTGCCCCGGCGAAGATCGACGATATTATAGAGCGCCTACGAACGAACATGCAGAATGCCGGCTTTGCGGTGACGGTCGTTGCAGAAGAACGCGCAATGCCCCCGTTTTTAGCCATGTCCGCCGCCTTGCGCTCTTGATTGGCGCGACGCGCAGAAGCGCCGTACTGCGCCACTCCAGACGTCCGGCATCGAGCCAATTCGCCGCCATACATGGGCGTTGCAGTCGGAGAAACGCGAAACAAAGTAAACGGCAAGTAAATCAATAAATTGCACAACGCCGTTCACGAACGTTTCTATTTTCGTTCTGCGGACGGATTGTCGCGATTCTGGCGCAACATCTTGATTTGGCCAAATTTTGAAGCGCTGTGCGGCCCTGTATCAGTCGGTACAGGAACGTAAAAGTGAAGAAACTCGCGTTATCCCTTGCTGCGCTTCTTGGATTGGCAATCGTCACCAGCGCGGCCTCAGAAGCTCGCCCATCGCGAGCAGACCAGACGAACGCCAGCCGCCAGCAGGCGGCCCCGCATCACACACAGCGGGCCACGAAAAAGCGCTCCGCAAAGCGCGCCCATCATGCGCGGCGTCAGACGCGCAGCAACCGCAGCTATCGCTCGGCCCGCAGCCGCGGCGGAGATCGCGCAGTGGTCCACGTTGCCAACGCTGGCCGTGTCGGCCCGCGCCCGCGCCGGTGGTGCGGATGGTGGATGCGCACGCAGCTCGGTGGCGGCCCGGCCTTCAATCTGGCTTGGAACTGGCGCCATTATGGAAGCCCGACCACGCCGCGCGTCGGTGCCGTGGTCGTCTGGCGTCATCACGTCGGCATCATCACCGGCCAAGCGTCGAACGGCCGCTGGATCGTCAAGTCCGGCAACGATGGTGGACGTGTTCGCGAGCGCGCACGTTCCGTATCAGGTGCGATCTTCCGCTTCTAACGGGCCGCACTATCAACGCCGCGCCGGCTGACGGCGCGGCGTTTACGCGACGTCGCCCTTGACGCAATCGCAGAGGCAGTGTCCTGTTCGATCCGTTGGCGCACGACGCGTCAGCGGCGCGAGCGCTCAACATCGCGCCAAAGCGATAGTGATCGGCACAAGGCTACATGCGCATGCGATACGTTGGATTGCGCGTTATTCTCCTCAGCGCCTGGATCGCGGCTGTCAGCTCGCAGGCGTCTGCCCACCATCCAATGGGTGGCGAGACTCCGCAAACTTTGTGGCACGGCCTGCTGTCCGGCCTAGGGCATCCGATCATCGGCCTCGATCACGCAGCGTTCGTAGTCGGCCTTGGCATCTTCGCGGCGATCGCCGGCTTCGGCATCGCGCTACCGGCGCTATTCGTGGTGTTCATGGCCGTGGGCCTGGCCATTCACATCGCTTCACTCGACGTTCCCGCCGTCGAGCTCATCATCGCGCTATCCGTTGTTTGCGTCGGAATCGCCATTCTCTGGCCCGGCATCAGATCGGCTGGCTGGCTCGTGGGCGGCTTGTTTGCGCTAGCCGGTATCGCGCACGGCTTCGCCTATGCGGAAGCCGTCATCGGTGCGGAAACGGCGGTGATCGGCGCTTACATCGCTGGACTGATCGCCATCCAGATGGCCATCGCAACCGGCGCCTATCTGATCACATCAGCCATCATGCGCGGGCACACCGCCCTATCGTTCTCCGCGGTGCGGCTGGCAGGTTTGGCCATCCTCCTGACCGGCGCGTATTTCGCGGTCGGCGCCAGTGGCATGACGGGATAGCCCGTGAGCGGCGCGGCAATATCCGGTCCCGCCGACTGACGGGACCGGAAGCGGTTGTTACTTCGGCTGCGGCACGATCCGGATATACGGACGCGGCGCTTTCCATCCGTTCGGATAAATCTTCTTCGCTTCCTCGTCAGAAACAGAACCGGCGATGATGACGTCCTCGCCCTGCTTCCAGTTCACCGGCGTTGCGACCTTGTGCTTTGCCGTGAGCTGGAGCGAGTCGATGATGCGCAGGATTTCATCGAAGTTCCGCCCCGTCGTCATCGGATAGACCAGCACCGTCTTGACCTTCTTGTCCGGCCCGATGATGAACACGTTGCGCACGGTCGCGTTGTCGGCTGGCGTGCGGCCTTCGGAGCTATCACCCGCATCGGCCGGCAGCATGTTGTAAAGCTTGGCGATCTTGAGCTGGGGATCGCCGATCATCGGATAGTTTGGCGCGAAACCCTGGGTTTCCTCGATATCCTTCGCCCAATCCTTGTGCTTATCGGTCGGATCGACGCTCAACCCGATGATCTTGGTATTGCGCCGATCGAACTCGACCTTCAGCTTGGCCATGTTACCGAGCTCAGTGGTGCACACCGGCGTGAAGTCTTTGGGGTGAGAAAAAAGAACAGCCCAGGACTCACCGATCCAATCATGGAAACGGATCGGGCCTTCAGTTGTTTCCGCCTCGAAGTCGGGTGCGGTGCTATTGATTTGAAGCGACATCTGTCCTCCTGACCTCGCGAATAAGCTGACAAATTTTCAGCGCTTATTGATCAGCAACCATATCAAGTCGACAACTTGAAGACTATGAATTCAGCTTCAGAGACTGCCTGTTCGCGTCGCTGCGGGCGACAGTCAAACTCATAAGCGGTTCGCCGACGATAGAACGTTCCAAGCGCGCGCTTGATCCGGAAACGCATTTCGAGCGGTGACAGTTTCGCGCAATCATATTCAGCCTGATAGAATTGTCGCAGACCGACCGCAGCGCCCGCACCTCAAGTCTTACCATGCGCGTTAACCAGGGGCATGCGGTCGAGTTCGGAGAGAGTCTCTGCCAAACTGCGCACTTCGGCCCAGCCCACCTTCATCATCTCGATAGCTGGGTCGTGCAGATGCGGTAGCGTCGTGCCCGTGCAGTCTTCCACGACGATCGGCCGGAAGTCGCGAAAGTTGGCATCCTTGGAACTCGCAGCAACGCATTGATTGGTGAGAACACCGGCAAAAAGCACCGTATCTGCCTGCAAACCGCGAAGGATTGTCTCGAGGTTCGTGTTGTAAAACGCGCTCAACCTCGTCTTTTCGACATACCAATCCTCAGCAGTCGCGCCACAGTCGTCGAAGATCTCGTATCCCCACGTGCCGGTACGCAAACCGCCGTCTTTGAGGAACGGCCGAAGACGAAAGAACACGCCGGCGTCGCGTTCATCGCGGAAGCCGTGCCGCGTCCAGATGATCGGGATATGCTTCGTCCGTGCGGCGGCGACCAGATCGCGCGTCGGCGCAATCGTCCGGCGCATGTGTGAAATATCGACTCCGGATCGCGCGTACCAGCCATTCTCGTGCAGGAAATCATTCTGCGGATCAATGACGACGACCGCCGTGTGCCC
>JAEZBU010000216.1 GCA_023426855.1 Pseudomonadota bacterium
AGGGCCGATTACTGGGCCAAGGATCTGCCGGTGAACGTCGGACGCTTCAACTTCGACGAGATCCGCTACGAGTATTATCGCGATCGCACGGCAGCGCTCGAAAGCCTGAAGGCTGGCACCTACGACCTTCGAGAGGAATTTACCGCCCGCGATTGGGCGACCGGCTATGACGTGCCGGCGGTGCGCGATGGGCGCATTCAGCTCCTGACCATGCCCGATGCGAGCCCATCCGGCGCGCAAGGTTTCTTCATGAACATGCGGCGCGCCAAATTCGCCGATATCCAGGTGCGCAGGGCGCTCGATCTCGCATTCGACTACGAGTTCACCAACAAAAACATCTTCTTCGGCCTTTATCAGCGTACGAACAGCTATTTCGAGAATTCGACGCTGAAGGCAACGGACAAACCATCGCCTGCCGAATTGGCGTTGCTGGAGCCGTTCCGCGATAAGCTTCCGAAAGAGGTTTTCGAAGAGCCGTATGTTTCTCCCGTATCGGATGGCAGCGGGTCAGACCGGCGCTTGCTCGGTCAGGCGGCTCGACTGCTCACCGAAGCCGGCTGGGAATTGAAGGGCGGCAAGCGCGTCAAGGACGGCACGACCTTCGACATCGAGTTTCTGATCAACGAGCCGTCATTTGAGCGGGTGTTGGCGCCGTATGTGAAAAACCTTCAAGCGATCGGTGTGAATGCCAGCATTCGCAGGGTCGATCCGGCGCAGTATGAAAGGCGCGTGAAATCGTTCGATTTCGACATCATCACGCAGCGCTATGCCATGCGCCTGACGCCCGGTCTCGAATTGAGCAATTTCTATGGCTCTGAATCCGCAGATATCGAGGGCAGCTATAACCTCGCCGGAATCAAGGATCCGGTGGTGGACGCGCTGACCGCGAAGGTTCTGGAAGCGAAATCGCGGGATGATTTGGAAGCGGCGATGCGGGCGCTCGATCGCGTTTTGCGCGCGGGGCATTATTGGGTGCCGCAGTGGTACAAGGCTTCCCACACCGTCGCGCACTGGAATAAATATGGCCGCCCTGAAACGAAGCCGCTTTACGACCGCGGCATAGTCGACACGTGGTGGTTCGACGCGGAAAAAGCGGCAAAACTTTAGTTATTACTGACGCCGATCAACCAACTGGAGCAAACTATCCGGGATGGGCGCCTATCTTTTAAAGCGAATACTTTTGATCTTCCCGACCATGCTCGGGATCATGATCATAAGCTTCATCATCATCCAGTTCGCACCTGGCGGGCCGGTCGAGCGCGTCATCGCGCAGATATCCGGCACCGACGTTTCAGCGACGTCGCGGATCGGCGGTGGCGGATCGGATGGCATGGGCACCCAATCTTCCGCTCAACATGCCGGCGGGCAGGATGGCGGCGGAGGCGCGCGCTATCGTGGCGCGCAGGGGCTTGATCCGGAATTCATTCGACAGCTCGAAGTGCAATTCGGTTTCGACAAGCCGACGCACGAACGGTTTTTCATCATGATGAAAAACTTTCTGATGTTCGATTTTGGCAAAAGCTATTTCCGCGACGTCAGCGTTGTCGAGCTTATGAAGGAGAAATTGCCGGTATCCATTTCGCTCGGGATATGGATGACGGTGATTACCTATCTGATTTCTATTCCGCTCGGCATCCGTAAAGCCATGCGCGACGGTGAGCGCTTCGACGTGTGGACCAGTGGCGTGCTGGTTTTGGGCTATGCCGTTCCAGGATTTCTGGTCGCGGTTTTGTTGCTGGTGCTGTTTGCCGGTGGTTCGTTCTTTCAGTGGTTCCCATCGCGCGGTTTGACGTCGGATTATTGGAGCGAGCTTTCCCTCTGGGGCAAAGTCATCGATTATTTCTGGCATCTGACGCTGCCGATCATTGCGATGGCACTGGGTGCTTTCACCACCATGACGTTCCTGACCAAGAACTCGTTTCTTGACGAGATCCGCAAGCAGTACGTCATGACCGCGCGTGCCAAGGGGCTGAGCGAACAGAAGGTGCTTTACGGGCACGTGTTCCGCAATGCCATGCTGCTGATCATCGCCGGTTTTCCGGGCGCCTTTATCAGTGCGTTTTTCACCGGATCGCTGTTGATCGAAACGATCTTTTCGCTCGACGGTCTTGGGCTGCTCGGCTTCGAGAGCATCATCAACCGCGATTATCCGGTTGTGTTTGCGACGCTGTATATCTTCTCGCTGCTCGGTCTCGTCGTAAATCTGATATCGGACTTCATCTACACGCTGATCGACCCTCGCATCGATTTCGAGAGCAGGGAGGTCTGAAGCCGTGGATATCCGCACCAAGGATACGATCGTCTCCAAATCGCCTGAGGAGATCGCCCGCCTCGAGCAGGAGGAAAAGATTGCATCGGCTGGTTTCGGCGGCGAGCCGACGGCTGCGATCGGCCGCGGCGCCGGCAATCGCTTTACGCTGACGCCGGTCAATCGCCGCCGCTGGGAAAACTTCAAGGCCAACCGGCGCGGCTATTGGAGTTTCTGGATCTTCCTGGTGCTTTTCGTACTCAGTCTGTTTGCGGAATTCATCGCAAACGACAAGCCGATCCTGGTGCGTTACAAGGGCGAACTGCTGGCTCCGGTTATGTTCGATTATCCGGAATCCAAATTCGGTGGTTTCCTCGCGGTCACCGATTACAAAGACCCCTTCATCATCGACGAGATCAACAGTAACGGCTGGGCGATCTGGCCGCCGATCCGCTATTCGTACGGTTCGATCAATCGCGACTATCCGCGCATCAAGGGGCCGGAGGATCGCTGCCTTGGCTTCCCGGGGCCGCCGCCGTGGGCGACGAGTGCACAGATATGCGAAGCGCCTGCGGACCAGGTCGCGCGCTATGAGGCGCTCGGTAATCGCAATTGGTTCGGAACGGACGATCAGGGGCGCGACGTGCTGGCGCGCATGATCTATGGCTTCAGAATTTCAGTGCTGTTCGGATTGCTGCTGACGATCTTCTCGTCGATCATCGGTGTCACTGCCGGCGCGGTGCAGGGCTATTTCGGAGGCCGCGTCGACCTGTTCTTCCAGCGTGTTCTGGAAATCTGGTCGTCGATCCCATCGCTGTATGTGCTGATCATCATCTCGTCGGTGCTGGTGCCCGGGTTCTGGACGCTTCTCGCCGTGCTGCTGCTGTTCCAGTGGGTGTCGCTGGTCGGTGTGGTTCGGGCGGAGTTCCTGCGCGGCCGTAATCTCGAATACGTCACCGCGGCGCGTGCGCTGGGGCTGTCCGACAGCAAGATCATGTTCAAGCATCTGCTGCCGAACGCCATGGTCGCGACGCTGACGTTCCTGCCGTTCAATCTCTCCGGCAGTATCACGGCGCTGACCGCGCTGGACTTCTTAGGCCTTGGCCTGCCGCCTGGCTCGCCGTCGCTCGGGGAATTGCTGGCGCAAGGTAAGGCCAATTTGCAGGCGCCCTGGCTTGGTCTGGCCGCGTTCTTCTCGCTGGCGATCCTGCTCAGCCTGTTGATCTTCATCGGCGAGGCCGTGCGCGATGCGCTCGACCCGCGCAAGACGTTCCGGTGAGGCGACCATGAGCAGCAACACGCCTCTCCTGCGCGCCGAAGATCTGTCCATCGCGTTCCGGTCGGGACAGACGACCAATCTCGCGGTCAAGGGCGTGACCTTTGAAGTCGGCAAGGGGGAAACGGTCGCCCTGGTCGGAGAGTCCGGTTCAGGAAAAACGGTTTCCGCGCTGTCGGTGCTGCGGCTGTTGCCGTATCCGGCGGCGTCGCATCCGACCGGCAAAATCATGTTCGACGGCAAGGATCTGCTGACCCTGCCGCTGCCTGATATGCGCGACATCCGCGGCGCGCGGATTTCGATCATCTTTCAGGAGCCGATGACGTCGCTCAATCCCCTGCATACGATCGAGAAGCAGGTGGGAGAAGTGCTGAAGCTGCATCGGAACATGGACGACGCGGCGATCCGCAAGCGCGTGCTTGAACTGCTGCATAAGGTCGGCGTGCGCGATCCCGAGCAACGCCTTGGGGCATTCCCGCATCAGCTTTCCGGCGGACAGCGCCAGCGCGTGATGATCGCCATGGCGCTGGCTAACGAGCCTGACCTGCTGATCGCGGACGAACCCACAACCGCGCTCGATGTCACCATCCAGGCGCAGATTCTGGAACTGCTGAAGGAGCTGCAGGCCGAGCTCGGCATGGCGATGCTGCTGATCACGCACGATCTTGGCGTGGTGCGCAAAATGGCCGACCGTGTCTACGTGATGAATGCCGGCGAGATCGTCGAGGAAGGTATCACCAAAGAGGTGTTTGCCGATCCCAAGCATGCTTACACCCGACACCTGATCAGCGCCGAGCCAAAAGGAACCGCGCCGCCGGCCGATACGTCGAAGCCGATCGTGGTCGAAACCGACAATCTCAAGGTCTGGTTTCCGATCCGCAAGGGATTGCTGCGCCGGACCGTCGATCACGTGAAGGCGGTGGACGGACTTTCCCTGAAGCTGCATGCCGGGCAGACGCTGGGCGTGGTCGGCGAATCCGGTTCCGGCAAGACGACGCTCGGCCTGGCAATCATGCGGCTGATCTCGTCGCAGGGGCCGGTTGTCTATCTCGGCAAGCGTATCGACGGGCTGGACTCGCGCGCCATGCGGCCGCTGCGCAAGGAGATGCAGATCGTCTTCCAGGATCCGTATGGGTCGCTGTCGCCGCGCCTGTCCGTCGGCCAGATCATCGAGGAAGGTCTGCTCATCCAGCAGCCGAAGCTCAGCTATGACGCGCGGCGCGAGCGCATCGGGCAGACGCTGAAGGAAGTCGGTCTCGATCCCAACGCGCAGGATCGCTATCCGCATGAGTTCTCAGGCGGCCAGCGCCAGCGGATCGCGATCGCGCGCGCCATGGTGCTGGAGCCGAAGTTCGTCATGCTCGATGAACCGACCAGCGCCCTGGACATGTCCGTGCAGGCCCAAATCGTCGATCTGCTGCGCAATTTGCAGACGCGGCACAATCTCGCGTATCTCTTCATCAGTCACGATCTGCGCGTGGTGCGCGCGCTGTCGAGCCATGTCATCGTGATGCGTAACGGCAAGGTGGTGGAAGAGGGTTCGGCTGAGGATATTTTCCGGACACCGAAGACCGATTACACCAAGGCCCTGCTGGCCGCTGCGTTTGATTTGAAGGTGGCGCACAGCGGCTCCGTGGCTGGGTGATGCCACGCAGATAATTTCGTATTGAGGGGGCGGGCGATGGCGCTGCTGATTATTGGTGGCCAGAGAACAGGTCTGTTTGCGGAAGAAGTGCGCAGGTTGGCACCGGATCAGGATATCCGGATTTGGCCGGATGTCGGTCGTGTCGAAGACATCCGCTACGCGCTGGCCTGGCTGCCGCCGCGCGGTGCGCTGAAGTCTATCCCCAACCTCGAACTCATCGTTTCGGTGGGTGCAGGCGTGGATCATCTCTTCCTCGATCCGGAGCTGCCGGACGTGCCGGTCGTGCGTTATGTCGATCCCGACCTGACCGGCCGTATGGTCGAATACATCGCCCTGCAGGTGCTGTTCCATCAGCGCCGCATGAGCGAATTTAGCGAAATGCAGCGGGCGAAAATCTGGAAGTACGTGCCGGAACCTGCAGCGCACGAAGTGCGCGTCGGCATCATGGGGCTGGGCGTCATGGGGCAGGCCTCGGCAAAGGCGCTGCAGGCGTTCGGCTATCCGCTCCGCGGCTGGAGCCGCAGTCAGAAATCCGTGCCGGGCGTGCAGTGCTACGCGGGTACTGACGGTCTCGATGCGTTTCTCGCTGAGACGGACATTCTTGCCTGCGTGCTGCCGCATACGCCGGAAACCGATGGCATTCTCAACAGCGACCTCATCGCGAAGCTGTCGCTATCGGGTCGTCATCCCCGTTTCCCCGGACCGGTGATCATCAACGCCGGTCGTGGTGCATTGCAGGTGGAGACGGACATTCTCGATGCGCTGCAAAGCGGTGCGCTGTATGCCGCCTCGCTCGATGTGTTCCAGACCGAGCCGCTGCCGCAAAGCAGTCCGTTGTGGGATCACCCGCGTGTCGTCATTACGCCGCACAACGCTGCGGAAAGCACGCCCGAGGCTATTGTGCGCTACATGCTGCGGCAGTGGGCGCGTCATGGCCGCGGTGAAGCGCTGGACAACATCGTGGATCGCGCGCGGGGCTATTGAGACATCTGTTTCGCGCGAAAAAATCCGCTGTCTGATCATTGGTTTACGCTTTTCGCGTGTATTGCAATTGGGTGCCAGATCGGCGAAGCTGATTGCATTGAAGGCACGATGAAAGCATTCCTTTGTCTGGCACGGTCGTCAGAATTCGTTACCTCTCACGTCAGGACGTTAGCGGCCTGGGGTTGAAGGGGCGAGCCATGGCCGACGCTGTTGAAAGCGTTCTGCAAGCCGCTGCTCGTGGTCAGGCGCAAAACTTCCCTAAAACGTCGAAAGTGCTTGAAGACGGCCGGTTGTTTCAGTCGATCATGGCTGTCGGACTGGCCGAACCTGCACCGTTGATGGCGGCGACGAAGGTTGTTGGATTGTCCTTGTCCAACAGTGCTCGCGGGCTACCGCATTTGGGCGGTCTTATCATTTTGAACGATGGTGAGACGGGTATGCCAGCGGCCATCATGGACGCGACCTGGATTACGGAAGCGCGGACCGCCGCGATCAGCTTGCTGGCCGCACGTCGCTATGCCCGTCCCGACGCATCGCGGATCGGGTTTGTCGCCTGTGGCGCGCAGGCCCAATCGCACCTTTGGGTTTTCAACGAAGTATTCCCGTTGAAGGAAGTGACGGCCTACAGCCGCAGTCGTGCGTCCGCGGAGACGCTGGCGGAGCAGGCGCGCACCATGGGCATCAAGGCGCGCGTGGCGACCGAACCGCGAGATGCGGTTGCAGACCAGGATATCGTTATCAGCAGTGTACCCGCCGGCCCCGGCCTCTCGCCGTTTTTGCGCGCGGAATGGCTGTCGCCAGGCTCGTTTGCTTCTCTGGTCGACCTGGGACGCTCCTGGCATCCGGATGGCTTTGAGACCATCGCGCACCGCATCGTCGATGATACGGCTCAGGCGGAAGCAAGCGCTTCCTATCGCAAGCTGACGCCCGATGGCCCGTATACCGCCGAGTTGAAAGATATTGCCCGCGATGCGGATTTGCGACGCCTTAATAACACTGAGCGCGCCGTGTTCACGTTCCAGGGTTTTGCGTTAGCCGACCTTGCCGTTGCGACTCTCGCATTGAAAGCAGCCGCGGCGGCCGGTGTCGGAATGCTGCTTCCAGGTTAGCTTTGAATAGAAAAGACCGCGAAAGGTTCGTTCCATGTCTCCTGCAATTCTCGTCGACGTTTCGGACGGTATCGCCACCGCGACGCTCAATCGCCCCGAAAAGTTGAACGCCTGGGATACGCCGATGCGTATGGAATTGGCGGCTCTTCTCGATGACTGGAACACGAAGCCGGACGTGCGGGCGATTATTCTGACGGGAGCGGGTGATCGCGCGTTTTCGGCTGGTCAGGATCTCGATGAAACGCAGAAGTTCAAATCGGGCGGTGATGGCGAGGCCTGGTTTCAAACGTGGCGGGAGTTCTACGAGTCGTTTCGCAGATTGGAAAAGCCAATAGTTGCGGCACTGAATGGAGTTGCAGCAGGCTCGGCATTTCAGGTCTCGTTACTGACAGACGTTCGCGTCGGGCATGCTGGTTCGCGCATGGGGCAGCCTGAAATCAATTCCGGCATTGCAAGTGTGTTGGGCCCGATGCTGATGAATCAGCGTATCGGTTTTTCACGCACGGTAGAGCTGACCCTGATGGGGCGCATGATGGAAGCGTCGGAAGCGCACGAAATCGGCCTTATCCATCATCTGGTCGAACCCGCTCAGGTTATGCCGAAGGCACTCGAGATTGCCAAGCATATGGCCAGTAAGCCGCCCGTAGCGATGCGCCTGACGAAACAGTGGTTCCGTCAAATGACGCAAGCGAATTTTGATGAAGCGTTTGCGAATGGTGCGGCTATCCAGGCTGAATCCTATGCGTCCGGCGAGCCGCAGATCGAAATGAAGAAGTTTTTTGAAGAAAGGGCCCGGCGGAAATCAGCGCGTTAGCCGATACCGCTTGCAAGCGATTTCAGTCGTCATTGACGCACGAAGGCAAGTGGTTGAAAGTTAGTAAAAGCAAACGAGCCGTCACAACGCTAAGCGAAGGGAAAACTGCTATGAGTAAGAAAAAACACCCTAGCCTGATCGGTAAGCTCGATCTGAACAGACGCCATGTTCTCGCTGGTGGCCTGGCGACAGTTCTGGTTCCGACGTATTGGAAGCAGGCTTCCGCGCAGGAAAAGCGGATCTTTATTCGCGATCCGGGTGGGCCGTATGTTGAGGCTTTCAAGGAAGCCTTCTATGAGCCGTTCAAGGCTGCAACCGGCATTGAAGCCGTTGGTCTGCAGGGGCAGCACGAGCCGACCAGCATGATCAAGGGTATCGTCGAAACCAAGACGTATACCTGGGATATGGCACACGTTTCGATGGCGGCCTGCATCGGCGCCCGCGACGCCGGACATCTCGAACCGCTCAACGTGACCTCGCCGTTCATCGAGTCTACACCAGCGGAGTACAAGAACGACTACTTCGTTGGCGTCAACGTGTTTGCCGTTGTGCTGGCGTACCGGACGGATGCGTTCGAAGGGAAAGGCAAACCCGCGCCGCAGTCGTGGGCGGATTTCTTCGACGTTGAGAAATTCCCTGGCCGCCGCGCCATGCGCAAGCATCCGTTCGACACCGTTGAACAGGCATTGTTGGCCGACGGTGTTGATCTCGATAAGCTGTATCCGCTCGATTTCGACCGGGCCTACAAGAAGCTCGACAGCTTCAAGAAGAACGTCGCCGTATGGTGGACCGGCGGCGCGCAGACTGCGCAGTTGCTGAACAGCGGCGAAGTCGACGTCTGCCCAACCTGGAATGCGCGTGCTCAGGCGGTGATCGACGACAAGGCACCGATCAAGATCGTCTGGAATGAGCACCTGTGGTCGCCGGAAGGATGGACAATTCTGAAAGGCACGCCAAAGGCGGATATGTGTCGCGAGTTCATCAAGTTCGCGACGGATCCGGAACGTCAGGCGATTTACACCAAGAACCTCGCCTACGGTCCTACCCATCCCGACGCTTACAAGTCGATTCCGGCCGAGAGGGCGTTGATGCTGCCCACGCATCCCGACAACATCAAGAAGCGTAAGCAGATCGACGATCAGTTCTGGGCAAAGCATAAGGACCAGGCGCTGGAGCGTTTCAACGCGTGGATTCTGGGCTGAAACCCTACTGCTGAACCAACACCGACCGTTCCGGCTGGACCTGATGGTCCAGCCGGAAGCGGCGACGGCTGATCAAGGAATATTCGGGCGTGACACAACCCAAGCTCAAAATCCGTGAGCTGCGGAAGACCTATGGACCGGTGGTGGCGCTGGGTACCGCCAGCATCGAGATGCCCGAGGGCGAATTCCTGACATTGCTCGGGCCTTCCGGCTCCGGCAAGACGACAATGCTGATGATGATTGCCGGGTTGGCGCAACCCGATTCCGGCGAAGTCTGGATCGACGGCAAGCTGGCAACCTACGCGCCGCCGCATAAGCGTGACATTGGCGTGGTGTTCCAGAATTACGCGCTTTTCCCGCATCTGACGGTTTTTGAGAACATCGCATTCCCACTGCGCATGCGCGGCACGCCCGAAGCCGACATCCGCCGTGAAGTTGGCCGCGTGCTCGACCTGATCCAGCTCTCTCACGTCGGCGGACGGTTGCCGCGCGCGTTGTCGGGCGGTCAACAGCAGCG
This sequence comes from Pseudomonadota bacterium, assembly GCA_023426855.1. Taxonomy (GTDB): domain Bacteria; phylum Pseudomonadota; class Alphaproteobacteria; order Rhizobiales; family Hyphomicrobiaceae; genus ZC4RG25. The sequence continues at coordinate 9,796 of JAEZBU010000216.1, forward strand.
CATCGCACTGGCACGCTGCATCGTCTATCGGCCGTCGATCGTCCTGATGGACGAGCCGCTCGGCGCGCTCGACAAAAAGCTTCGTGATCAGATGAAGCTCGAAATCAAACGCCTGCACGAAGAACTCGGCATCACCGTTCTCTACGTCACGCACGATCAGGAAGAGGCGATGATCATGTCAGATCGCATCTGCCTGATGAACAATGCCCGCATCGAGCAGATCGGGACACCGACGGATCTTTATTTCAGGCCGCAGACCACTTTCGCGGCGGACTTCCTGGGTGAGTCCAATCTTTTGGATGCCTCGGTCGAAGGCATCGACGCCAGTGAGATCGCACTGCGCAGCGCGAGCGGCGGCATGGTCCATGCCGTGCGCGATCCGGCGCGGTCGTTTGCCGTCGGCGACAAGGTCAAGGTGATGGTGCGGCCGGAGATGATATCCGTGCTGACGGCGGAAGGAACCGAGGACAACGTCGCCGAGGTCAGGTTGACGGATGCCATTCTGGTCGGCGGCGTGACCAAATACTACGGCAAGCTGCCGGACGGTTCGGAGATATCCGCGACGGATCTGACCCGTGGACCGCTGCCGGCAACCGCGCGCGATAGCGTGTTGCGGTTTGGCTGGCCCAAGCATTCCGCAGTCGTTCTACCCACCGGAGAACGCGCGCAGTGACGCAACAGGCGACAGAGACACTGCAAACCGAGGCCAAGCCGGTCGAAGTTTATCGTCCACGGTCCGTCTGGGTGCGGGCTTGGCCGATCTATCCGATCCTTCTGTTTCTCGCGGCGCTGTTCGTCTATCCGGTCGCGCAACTTCTGTCGCTCAGCGTCTTCGATTCCTCCGGCGCGTTGACGACCAGCCATTACGAGCGGCTGTTTATCAGCCCGGTTTACATTCAGGTTCTGCGCAATACGCTGGAAATTTCGGCCTGGACGACGGTGCTGTGCATCATCGGCGGGTATCCGATCGCCTATATGTTGGCGACGACGGAACCTGGCACGCGCAACAGGCTGATCCTGTGGGTTCTGCTGCCGTTCTGGACCAGCTTCCTGGTTCGGACGTTCGCCTGGATCGTGCTGCTCGGTCGCCGCGGCGCGGTCAATGATGTGCTGATGTCGCTCGGACTGATCGATGAGCCGATTGCGCTGCTCTACAACATGACCGGCGTCATGATCGGCATGGTGCACGCAATGATGCCGCTGGCGGTGCTGACGATGCTGTCAGTGATGGAGAATATTGACCGCAATCTGGTTCCCGCGGCCGCGACGCTCGGTGCGCGCGGCGGTCAGGCCTTCTGGCGCATCTATTTCCCGTTGTCTCTGCCCGGTGTGGCTGCGGCGGGGCTGCTGGTATTCATCACCTCGCTCGGCTTTTTCATCACCCCTGCGCTGCTCGGCAACCCCAAGCAGACCATGATCACCCAGGTGATCATCCAGCAGGTCGAGGAGATGCTGAACTATCCGTTCGCCGGCGCCATTGCGATGCTGCTGCTGGTGACGGCGCTGGTGGTATTCTACCTCTATGATCGCGCGCTCGGCATGTCGACGCTGGCCGGTTCGGGCACATCCGGTCAGCGCGAAGAAGGTAACCCCGGCATCATCGGAACTGCATTCGGCTGGGTTGGTTCGTTGGTGATCGGCGTGCTGGCCAGGCTGACGGATGCGATTGCGATTGTCTGGGAAAAGATCATGGGCAGTCGCGCTGAGAGACCGGCGCGCGCTTCCGGTCGCTCGATGCTGCGCATTTCGGTGGCGCTGCTGCTGATTTTTCTGGCCGGTCCGAGCTTCTTCATCATCCCCGTGTCTTTCACCACCGAAGGCTTCATTGAGTGGCCGCCGAAGTTCTTCTCGCTGAAGTGGTATGCCGCGATCCTCGATCATCCGCAGTGGATCCCGGCGATCACGCGCTCGCTGTTCGTCGGCTTCGTCACCGCCGGTCTGGCGCTCGGCATCGGTGGTATGGCCGCGTTCTTCCTGGCCCGTCAGCGCATGTTCGCGAAAACCGTGGTGATGGCGTTCATTCTGTCGCCGCTGATCCTGCCGCGCATCGTCATTGCGGTGGCGCTCTTCTATTTCTATGCGCGCCTCGGCCTGATCGGTACCGAGATCGGTTTGATCCTCGGACATACCGTGTTGGCGTTGCCGTATGTCGTCATCACGGTGATGGCGGTGCTGAAGAACTACGATCAAAGGCTTGATCAAGCGGCTGCCAGCCTGGGCGCGTCGCCGCCGCGCGTGCTGTGGCACGTGACAATTCCGCTGATCAAATCCGGCCTGATCGCGGCTTACCTTTTCGCGTTCGTTACCAGTTTCGATGAGCTGACCATTGCGCTGTTTATATCGAGCGGCTTGGCAACGACGCTGCCCAAGCAGATGTGGGACGACGCGATCCTGAAGGTGTCGCCGACGCTGGCTGCGGTATCGACGCTGTTGCTGATTTTTGTGACCATTGTCATCCTGTTGGCTGAGTATATGCAGCGGCGTTCGGCCGCCAAAGGCTAAGGCACTCAGATGCGCAATGTGACTGTCGTCGGCGCGGGTATCGTTGGCATGTGTGCTGCCGCATACCTGCAGCGCATGGGAGCCAAGGTCACGGTGCTCGATCCGATCGAGCCGGGCCGGAGCTGTTCTTATGGCAACGCTGGCGGGTTGAGCCCTGGCTCGGTTGTGCCGATTGCCTATCCTGGCGTGCTCAAGCAGGTGCCGCGCTGGCTGCTCGATCCGACTGGGCCGCTGGTGCTGAAATGGTCATATCTGCCGCGTGTGATGCCGTGGCTGGTGCGCTTTATCAAGGCCAGCTCGCCGGCTGAGTTCGAGCGCAGCGCTGCCGCCCTGAGCGCGGTGATGAAGCCGGTGTTCGACAACTACGCGCCGCTGCTGTCGGATGCCAACGCCGAACACCTGTTCCATCACCGCGGGCAGCTTTACGTCTACGAGACCGAAGCCGCTTTCAATGGCGATGCCTTGGGCTGGGACGTGCGCCGCAGGCACGGGGCGATCGTGGAAGAGTGGTCTGCGGATGAACTGCGCGCAGCCGAGCCGACGCTCGCGCCGATTTTCACCAAGGGCGTTTTTCTCCCCAAACACGGATACTGCGCCAATCCGTTCGGTCTCGTTCAGGCCTTGGCGAACCTTGTCCGGGCGCGCGGTGGGCAGATTGTCGGCCAACGCGTGCTGGACGTCGAGATGGACGGCGATCAGCCACGCGCGCTGGTGACTTCGGCCGGTCGGCATCATGCCGATGTGATCGTGGTTGCCGCCGGTGCGTGGTCGCATCAGGTCGCGCGCATGTTCGGGCATAAGGTGCCGCTGGAAACCCATCGCGGTTATCACGCCGTATTGTCCGAGCCGAGCGTGGTTCCCAACACCACCGTTATGTGGGCGGAAAAGAAGTTCATGGCGACGCCGATGGAGCCTGGGTTGCGGTTCGCGGGCACGGTGGAGCTTGCTGGATTGAATGAGCCGCCCGACTACAGTCGCGCCGACGCTCTGCTGGCGTTCGGCAAGCAGATGTTTCCGGGGCTCAAGGGCGGCGAGGTCAGCCGGTGGATGGGGCATCGCCCGTGCCTGCCGGATTCCATCCCCGTGATCGGACGGTCGCCGAAGGCCAGCAATGTGATATTCGCCTTCGGCCATGGGCACCTGGGCCTGTCGTGCGCATCGACCACCGGCCGGCTCGTCGCTGAGCTTGCCACCGGGCAGACACCCTCCATCGATCTGACGCCCTATCGCATCGACAGGTTCTGAGCATGACCACCGACGGTTTTGTGCCTCTTCTCGTTGAGCGCGCCCGTGCGCATCCCTCTCGGCCATTTGCGATCTATCGCGATGCGCCGGTGACGTGCGCCGAGATCGACGCGCAATCGTCGTCGCTGGCCAACTGGCTGAAGGCCCAGGACGTCGTTGCCGGCGATCGCGTTCTGGTGATGACGCGGAATAGTCCGCTCATCATTTCTCTGCTGTTTGCGATCGGCAAGGTTGGCGCAGTGTGGGTGCCTGCCAACATTCAAAGCCGCGGCGATAATCTGCGCTATATCATTGAACACGCCGGACCGCGCATCGTTGTCGCCGATCATGATCTGCTGGCGACGCTGGAAGCCGATGTGCCGTCGCTCGACAAAGCCAAGCTGCGCATCGTCGGCGCGGGCACGACGGAAAAATCTCTGGAAGCCGGGCTGTCTTATCCCGCCACTTTCGATGATCCCGTGCCGGATGCCGATGCGCCCTACGCGATCATGTATACCTCCGGAACGACCGGACGGCCGAAGGGCGTTATCGTTTCCCACCGCATGCTGCGCCTGTCGGGCGAGGCCATTGCGCTGATATCGGAAGCACAGGACGGCGACGTGTTCCATATGTGGGAGCCGCTGTTTCATATCGGCGGCGCGCAGATGATCGTGATGCCGCTGATCCGCGAAGCGCAGTTGGCGATGGTCGACCGCTTCAGCGCCTCGACGTTCTGGAGTGAGATCAAGGCGTTTGGCGCGACCCGCATTCATTTCCTCGGTGGTCTGCTGCAGATCCTGCTCAAGCAACCGCCGTCCGAGCTCGATCGCACGCATGGCGCGACCGTCGCGTTCGGCGGCGGCTGTCCGCGCGATATCTGGCGGCAGTTCGAGGAGCGGTTCGGTGTGCAGATCCGCGAATGCTACGGTATGACCGAGTGTTCAAGCGTGACGACCTACAACACCGCAGGCGTGCTGGGTTCTGTCGGCAAGCCGTTGCCGTGGTTCGAGGTGCGTCTGCAGGATGCGAACGGCCAGCCCGTGCCGGATGGTGAGCGAGGCGAGATTGTCGTCAGGGCGCTGCAGCCCGGTGCGATCACCACGGGCTATTTCAACAATCCCGAGGCGACCGCACGCGCGATCCAGCCAGATGGTTTTCATACCGGCGATATCGGTTCGTGGGATGCCGACGGCAATATGTTCTTCCACGGCCGCATGACGGACAGCGTGCGCGTCAAAGGTGAGAACGTGTCGGCGTTCGAGGTCGAGCACGTGGCGGCGCAGCACCCCGCGATCGAGGATTGCGCGATGATCGGCGTTGCATCCGACGTCGGCGAGCAAGACATCAAGCTGTTCGTGAAGGCGAAGGCGGGCGAGCAGCTCGACTCGGCGGCGCTGTCAGCGTGGCTTGGCGAACGGCTCGCGCGCTACCAGAACCCGCGCTACATCGTGATCATCGACGAGTTCGAGCGCACGCCGAGCCAGCGCATCATGAAGCATCGGCTGGCGGCACGGCCGGAGCCGGTGTGGGATCGCCTCAAGCCGTCTTGAAGTCGTCGGGCTCCAGCAGTCGCGAGACGATATAGCCGAACAGGATTCCCCAGAACGGCGCGCCGATGCTGAAGATCGAAATGCCGGTCACGGTGATGAGGAACGTGACCAGCGTGCCGAAGCCGCAGCGCCCTTGGAAGGCGATGGTGAAGGCGGTCTGTAGGACTTTCAGCATCGCCAGACCGGCCAGCGTCGCGATGAAGACAGGCGGAGCTGCCAGCATCAGGCGTGTAAAGATCGGCGCGAACAGTCCGAACGTCAGCGCCAACAACCCGACGCAGATGGCGCCAGCGTATTGCGTCTCGCGCTGCCCGCTGCCGGCCAGGATGGCGCTGACCGGACCGGTCAGGCACGTGGAGGCTGTGCCGACGCAGGCCGAAATCATGGAGCCGATACCGCACGCCGCCGCGATGCTGTTCATCGGCGGCCGGTGACCACTCGCAGTCAGCACGGCGATGCCCTGTCCGTTCTGAACCACCAGCACCGTGATGGCGAGCGGCAGCACGAGTTCGGCAATCGCCTGCCAGGAAAAGACTGGCGTCACGAGTTGCGGTGCGGCGATGATCGCGCCATCCGTGGCGACCGGCGCCAGCGTTCCGGTCCATAAGACGGCAAGGATACCGACCACCAGGGCGCCGATAAGCGGCGGGACCACGGCAGCGATCTTCGGCAACCGCATCAGCGCCAGGAAGGCCAGGGTCATCGGTAGCGCGATGCGCAGATCGACCGAGAAGGCGCGCACCCAATCGAGTCCGAACTGCAGGAACACGCCGGCCACCATGCCCATCACGATCGGCATGGGGATGGCTTGCATGCTGCGGCGAACGAAGCCGCTGAGCGCGAGCGCCAGCATCAGCAGCCCGGTGACCAGGAATGCGCCGACCACCTCGGGAAACGATACGTGCGTGAGCGCCGGCCCGACCAGCACCGTTCCCGGGATGGTCCAGAAGAACACCAGCGGCTGCCGGTAGACCAGGCTCATCGCGATGCTGAGCAGTCCGTTGAGGAAGAACGCACCAAATACCCATGATGCGATCTGCTGTTCGCCGAGATTGCCCTGCGTGCCGACTGTCAGAATCACGGCGAGTGGCCCCGACGCGGCGAACACGAAGCCCACCACGCCGGCTGCGAAGTTCGTCGTCGTAAAATCGGCGCGCAGGCTTTTGAGGCCGGCGGGCGGCTGTTCCGGCCGTTCGAGATACATAGGCGTTCTGACGTGGTTTAACTGGCGTCTTGCAACCGCGACCGGAGAGCCTGCATTGCCGCAAACGCGGCGTCGAGATCCCGGACGTGGAAGCCTTTGGCGATTTCGGGGCTGACGGCGTTGAGCGCGTCATAGAGCGCGCCTGTATGGCGGACCTGGCCGTCGGGTTCAACCACCATTCCGTTGTCCTGCTCGAAACGGGCGTTCCAGGCGATGGCTTCCGCCTCGCTGATGCCGGCGGGCAGGTCGAGCTGCAACTGACCTCCCTTGAACGCCACCGGATAGCCGCCCGGCAGACCGTTGGGGCCTGGAACGTGGCCGAGGCAATCGCGGCCTTTGGCCATCGCCAGCATGAGCGGCACGCCATTGGCGCCAGACACGTCGATGACCGGTTCCGGCGTCAGCTTCACGGTCGCGAACTTGGCGTAGACGTCGGCGACCTCCTGATCGTCGATCCACACCCGCGGAACCGGGCCGTGACGCTCGCTGGCGACGCGGCGGAATGGCGTGATGTTCTGGTAATGCGCCAGCACTTTGAGCTTGCCCGATTTGCGAATGCCGAGTTCACCGGCAAACGTCGTCGCCAGGATCGCGACGTTGCCGACGCCGCAGGTGATCGGCAGCCCGCGCGCGGCGATGATGCTGTTGACCACGTCGGCGTAACCGCAGTTGATGAACTTGGCGTCCAAGTTCAGGCTCTTGATGATTTCGGCCACACGCACTGAAAACAGCGCGTTGAAGACCGCCGTTGTTCCAAGCCCGCCGTCGGAGACGAGACGCGTCCAGGCGTTGCCTTTTTCGGCGATCACGGCGGAGGTTTGCGGCGAGGCGGCCTGCACGACGAGGTTCGGTTGGGCGTTGGCGATGACTTCCGTCGCCGCATCGACGCTGCTGAGATCGACCGGTTTTGCGATGACAGTCACCGGACGCTCGAAAATCACCGCGCGGGCGTTGGCCGCCGTTTTCAGCCAGTCGAGGCGTATCGGATTGCGGCCAGCGATCACGACACGCACAGGCTCGGTCGCGGTCGACGCGATGTCGAACAGGATGCGCGCTGCGAAGCTGCCGGTTCCAAAAAGTACGATGTCGGCGGTATCAGCCACGATTATCCTCCTGTCGGTGTCGAGAAACTTGCGTCGAATTCCTGCCGAAGCCGCCAGGATTCGACGGTTTTGCCATCTGCAAAACGCGAGATGGCGAAATCATCCAAAGGTGTTGGCGTCGCGCCGTCGATGATCAGTTCGCTCATGACCTCGCCGACCCCTGGTGCGAGCTGGAAGCCGTGGCCACAGAAACCGAAGGCGTGAAACAGGCCGGGCGTGGTGGCGCTGGGACCGATCACTGGCAGCATATCGGCAATGTAGCCCTCGATGCCAGACCACACGCGAATGACCTGCGTGTTGGCCAGAGCGGGCACCAGGGCGACGAGGCGGCTCATCGTGGTGAGGATTTTGGCGGGCGGAACAGGCGCGCGGTTGGCGATCGGGTCGGACGGCCCGCGCGGATAGCCAGCGACGACAACATTGCCGCGTGGAATTTGCCGGCAGATGACTGTCCCGTCGACAAGCTGGACTGACGGTGTCATGAAATAGGGCAGGGGCTCGGTGACGAATTGCGGGGGGCCGGCGGCGAACATCGGCGCGGTTTCCCCGAACACCTTTGCGACATCCAGCGCCCACGCGCCGGCCGCGTTGAGCAGCACATCGCTTTCGATTGTCAGCCCGCATTCCGTCGTCAGGCGAAAACCGGACGCGGCTTTCTCCACACTGGTGACGCGGGTGTGCTCGCGGATGTCGGCGCCGAGTTGGCGCGCGGCTCGCGCCACCGCCGCGGTCACGATGCGCGGATTGGCAACGGCATCACGGGCGGAGTAATTGGCCGCGACAGGATTGCCTGCGAGCCACGGCCAGCGGCGCGCGATGTCCGCGGGACCGACGGTTTCGATATCGATGCCGTGGTCACGTCCGTCCTCGGCGTAGTGCTCAAGTTTGGATTGCTGGTCGGCGTCCTTGGCAACGTAGAGGTGCCCGGTTTTCTGGTATTCACAGGTCTCGCCGATCAGCGATTGCAGGTTCTCCCATTGCGCGTGAGCCCGCAGCGACAGCGGGATCTGTCCGCGATGTCGACCCTGCAGGCGCAGGTTGCCGTAGTTGACGCCGCTGGCCTGCGCGCCGACGACGCCTTTTTCCAGCACGATGACGGGATGCCCGCGCCGGCGCAGATGGAAGGCGGTCCAGCATCCCATCAGGCCGCCGCCGATGATGGCGGTTTCTGTTTTGATCACCGGCATTCAGGCGCTCTCGACAGGTGAAATCAGCAGCGGTTTGACCGGGGCCTGCA
>JAEZBU010000252.1 GCA_023426855.1 Pseudomonadota bacterium
TGGCACAATCGATCAGAAAAGTTGCAGCAGCCGCGATCCGCGGGATGGCGCGGCCTGCTCGCCTCTTACTCGGCCTTCGCAGCAGCGTTGCGTGCGATGCCCGACTGCTTCTTCAGGCGCTTACGCACGGCAGGCGTGTTGCCCTGGATGCGGGTCACCTTGGCGCGAGGAATGGCGCGGCGGGCTTTCTTCTTCTGAGTCTCAACGGCTCTCAGCGGCTTCGACATGTGGGCAGCTCCGATGTCGGATTGTGATACGGCGCGCTCACAGGCGCCACAGGAGCGTCGGTGTATGCCATGGCGATGCCGGTGGCAAGCTCTCCACCCTGCGTTAGTTCATCAGGAAGGAGATTCCGTAGCCGGGTGCCAGGAAAACGCCTGCCCAGAGCAGGCTCGAAACCGCGCTCGCCAGCACGAACAGCCCGATCGGCATGCTGAATGTACCCGCCACCACCGGCACAAACGGACGCAGCCCGCCAATGAACTTGCCGCCAATGATGCTGAGGAAGCCCCAGCGCTCAAACAGCGCCTCGCCCTTCGGAATCAGGTGGGCAAATTTGCTGATCGGCCAGATGCCGCGCACATCCTCTTTGAAGTAGCGCCCGAGCGCGTAGGACACGCAATCGCCAATCGCAGCGCCAGTGGCTCCGGCGAGCCAGACCGGCCAGAATTCTCCCCCAGCCGCGCTATGGATCGCGCCTATTCCGAGAAACAGGAACGTCGAAGGAATAAACAGGGAAACCAGCGCGATACTCTCGCCGAAGCCGAGCGCGAACACGATCGGCGCAGTGAGATGTGCGTGCTCGGTCACGAACGCAAGCGCGGCCTCCCACCAGCCATCGAACGACGATATCATTCCTGCCCCCTCCAACGGGCGCACCTTGGTTCGACCGCCCGATGACAGGTAAAAAGGGCGAGCATGTCAGTTCGATGTTCAACGGCCGCTGGTGGCGCGAGATCCTTCACTCTGATGCAATCCGGCCTCAGGCGCCGAACCACCACTTCATGCCGAAAGCAGACGGCGCCATGACACCTGCAGCCCACAGGAATGCGGAACTGACATTTGCGATCTGAAACGGAAGCTGGCGCATACCGTACATGCCCGCAACGACGGGAATGACCGCGCGCACGGGGCCGAAAAAGTGTCCGAGGAAAACACCGAAAGCCCCGTACTTATCGAAAAATTGCCGCCCCTTCGGCAGCATCTCCGGATACCGCGTGAACGGCCAGAGTTTGTCGATGGAATCCTTGAAATACAGGCCGATCCAATAGGATATGGCATAGCCAAGAGACCCGCCGACGCCTGCAGCCAGCCAAATCGGCCAGAAACTGATCCCGCTGGCGCCAATGAGGCCAGCGACTGCGACGAGAATGACGGTCGAGGGGACGAGAAGCGACAGGAATGCGAGGCTCTCGGCAAACGCAAATGCAAATACGATTGGGGCTGTCCAGGCCTGATTGGCTTTAACGAACTCAACGACCGCTTCCGCGTACTCCGTGAAAAACTCCATCCGTGTTTCCGTCCCGCCCCTGTTATGCCTGCGCTGAGCTAGGTCTGTTTAGCGCCCGTTGCAAGCGCTCATTGGTCGATTTGCTGGCTCATGCGGCAGAGCGGCGCTCGCACCAGAATCTGTACATGCCGTCGAACGTGCGCGGATGCGCCGTCTCGAATTCTGCCCACTGCTGCAGCGTGCCAGGCGCTTCGCTTCCAGGGTGCATCAGGGCAAAGGCATCAAGGACCGACGGGTCGAGCGTAAAACCGCGGAACACCAGTTCATTGTCGTCAAGAAACTGCGCAATCTGCGCCAACGTGACGTGCTGTTCACTTTCGTGAAGGATCAAATCGCGGAAATCGTTGAGCGCATAGAAATCGCTTGATGCCTTGAGTTCGGAACCAAGCGCACCCTCCGACCTCGAAAACAAGTCGGCACGATAGGTGCGCGCAGCACGATCATCGCAACCTGCGCCGGGGTAGCCGGGCTCTTTGCGCAGCGCCGCGATATTCGTGCGCGATACCGCGCTGTAGAGGCCGATGCACATCAATCCGTCCGGCTTCAGGCAATCAAGGAGCTTGCGCCAGCCCGCCCATGGATCGGCCATATGATGCAGCACGCCCACGCACTCGATGATGTCGAAGCGGCGTCCGGCACGATCGAGATCGAGAATGTCGGCGACGAGCCACTCGACATTGGTGACCTTCAGCCTGCGCGCAGCGCTCGCCGCATAGCCGAGACTTGCCGCCGAGAGGTCCGTCGCCAGCAGCTTGGCGCGTGGCCCATAGGCCGATGCCGCCTGCAGCGCATGCTTTCCGGTTCCCGCGCCCGCGATCAGCACATCGAAATCGCCATCCATGAAGGTCAGGCGCGACGGCTCAAAGAAGCGCGACAACGTCGTCTTCAGCGATCCAGGCGTCGAGATGTGAAGGCTTTTCCAGCGCGGATAAGGACTGGCTTCATACTGCCCCGCAACGCGCAGCGAAGTTGCATCAGAAATCGGCGCCAGACGCGGCACGTCCGTGGCGGCCGAACGCTCGTCGGCCCGGCGCTCCAACTCGGCGACAATTGCATCGCGAATGGGTTTGGGGCGGATTCCTTTGCAGCCTTCGCGTTCGTCGACCGACAGCACATCGGCAAGCGGGCGATACAGCAGGTTCAGCAGAAGAACGCGTGCAGCACCGAGATCGCCAACGAACAGCGCCGTCTTGTTGACCGTCAGCCCGTCTAGCGCCTGCGTCTCCGGCTCGGTCTCCGCCCAAGCGTGATCGTTGAGCCAGCACTGAGCCAGCAAGGCGAGCGCCAGCGTCGTCAGCGCCCGGTCCTCGAAGCGGCTGGGAGCAAGGTCCTGCAGCATGAGAGCACGCAGCGCAGTGAACAGACGTTCGAAGCGCGGCTCAATGACGGTGCCGCCTTGCAGCGCGGCCAATAGCAGGTCCGACTTGAAAACCTCCGCCGTACGGTTGAGCAGCAGCTTTCGCGCGGCATCCGAGGCATCATCAGACGTCAGAGCCTGCTTCAGATCGGGAAGCGTTTCGGCGAGATGCTTGAGAGCGATTTCCGCTATCGGTTGCGTGTCGATGCCGCCATGTCCCAGCGCCACCTTGAGCCCGAACGGATCGAGGCGCGCGGGTTCAGAGATGACAAAACGGGCGACCAGACGCGACAGCCGCCGCGCGGCCTCGTCATGCTGCGGCTTCAGGCGCAACGCATGCGTGAGATGTACCGCCGCCTCGTCGATCTCGCCGAGCGCCGCAAGGACGGAGGCAAGCTCGAACTGAAGCTGTGCATTGCGACGATCCTGGCGGGCAGCCTCCGTATAGGCCGCCCGAGCGCCCATCAAATCCCCGGCCTGCATGGCACGCACGGCGAGAGCATCCCAATCCTGTCGCGCTGATGGTTTGGCGTTCATCGAACGTCTGTCATGGCTGGCGGTGGCTCCGTGGTTCGACTTGCATAGTCTCAGCGCGCAAAGTGACGTGATCGGCGGCGGCTGACTAGTGTGATGATCGAGAAATTCGCCGGATCAAGCGGCTTAGCTCGGAGCGAATTTCTCGATCTCAATCACACTAGCAAATCTATGATTCTAGTGTCCCTTGTGATTCTGAAGTTCGCTCGGGAAGCCAGCATCGAGGTATGGCGAACTTCAGAATCGGGACACTAGGCCCTGCAACGGCGTTTGCGCTCCGTTGCCAATTCCCGTGACACCTCGGAACTCAGCATCATGCCGCGCGAGACCTGTGCAGGACTGAGGCCACCAGCACCGGGGCCCCTTAGCACTGAAGCGGCGCCGTCAGCTTCGCGCTGGCCGATCGACAGCTCATCACAGGTCAAATCCCGCTTGCGAGTCTTGAACGCGAACAGGCGCACGCCGGACGCATAAGCCTCTGGCGTCGCTGGCTCCCTGACCCACTTGCGGTCGCGGTCGCTCATGATGGCGTGCAATGCTGCACCGCGCTGATCGATGCAGTGTTTGGAATCGTCAACGCATGCCAACCCGGCGCGCGGCGTTTCATTATCAAGGGCAGAACTGCACGCACTGCCTGTAAGAGCGGTCAGGACAACCGCCAAACAGGTCAGCCCTCGGCGCGCAGCTGACATGACGATCATGTTTCGCCCTCTTGTGAATAACCCGCTGAGCCCATAGAACCCGGGAATGGCGGCGATGTGGCGCAATT
>JAEZBU010000264.1 GCA_023426855.1 Pseudomonadota bacterium
GGTCACCGGCCTTAACACCATCTTCGTCGACGACCGCGACCCGTTCTGGAAGGGTTTTCAGGTCGTCGACTGATGGATGAGCGCGCGAGGTAATCAGCTATTTGCCGGCCACGGGCGGTCATTTTCGAGCAGATAGCTGCGGTCGATGGTTGCCAGATCGGGGCAGCCGATCAGAGCCTGCGTGTTATCGACCTCGCCGCGCAGGATATCGAGCGAGCGCGCGACACCAGGACCACCACCCGTCGCCAGCCCATACAGGAAAGCGCGACCGATGAGTGCCGCCTTGGCACCGAGCGCCAGTGCCTTAACGATGTCGCTGCCACGCCGGATGCCGCTGTCGATCAGGACTTCTGCCTTGTCACCCACTGCATCAACGATGCGCGGCAGCGCTGCGATGGCCGACGGCGCACTATCGAGCTGACGGCCACCGTGGTTCGACACGATGATCCCGTCGACGCCATGGTCGACCGCAATTCGGGCATCCTCGACCGCCAACAAGCCTTTGATCGCAATCTTGCCAGGCCAGATTTCTCTAATCCAGGCCAGATCCTTCCACGCAATGGACGGATCGAACTGCGTCGAAACGAACTTCGACAGCGGAATGATGCCCTGCTCCTGGCTCTGCATGGCCGCGAAATTCGCAAACGTCAGTCCAGGATTGTTCATCAGGCGCCACAGCCAGCCCGGTCGGCTCGCGAACTGCATAACGTTCGCAGGTGTCAGCTTGGGCGGCACAGTGAACCCGTTGCGCGTATCGCGCTCGCGGCGACCATGCGCCGCCAGATCCACCGTGATCACCAGCACCTTTGCGTTTGCAGCCTTCGCGCGCTCGATCAGACGACGCATTAGCGACCTGTCACGCAGCGCGTAAAGCTGGAACCAGAAATCCGGATGATGCGGCGCGATTTCCTCGATCGAGGTCGTCGAATTCGTGGACAGGCAATATCCTAGACCGGCAGCCTTTGCGGCACGGGCGGCAAGCACGTCGCCTTGTGGCCAGAACGCGCCAGCAAGTCCCGTCGGCGCCAACATGAACGGCATCGCCATGTCCTGGCCCAGCACACGCACTGCCGCGCGGCGCTGCCCCACGTCAACGAACATCCGCGCGTTGAATGTCAATTTGCTGAAGTCACTGCGATTGGCGCGCAATGTAACTTCATCTTCCGCGCCGCCGTCGAGAAACTCGAAGATCGGCTTTGGCAGCTTGCGCCTGGCCTGAACGCGCAAATCCTCGATGTTTACAGTGGCCGCCATATCGCGTTTCCCCGTTTCGATTGAACCACGCGTTTGCCGGCGCGGCCAAGCCGACGTGACGTTCGAGAAACCCTCCGGCTTCTGCAGCCGGCTTGTAGAGGAAGGTCTCGATCACGCTGCCCTGATTATGATTTTGTTGGTCCCTCTGTCCGAATAACGCTCTCGCACTCGTTCGATCACGCGAGCGATTTCGGCCGTCGGACAGTATCTTTAGATGATCGCAGCATGCAAGTCGCCGGAGCCGCATGGCAATGGCGCAGGCACGGCATGACTGAATGCGTTTAACGCGTCAGTTAACGTCGGAACGTGCCGGTGGCTTGACGTTGTTGGACTCTATGACGATCCGCTCGACCAGATTGAAGGCGTCCTCGCGGAACGCTTTTCGCGACGTGTCGCGGCTGTAGAACATGTGACCGCCCGGGTAGACTTTGCTGCTCACGCGCTGCCCATCACCGAGCGTCGGGAGCTGATCCAGTACCATCTCACTGGCGAAATACGGCGTTACCAGATCGGTATAGCCATGCACCACGAGAACGCGCAGATGCGGGTCAAGGGCCAGCGCCTCCCGGAGATAACTGACCGACTCCGGCGAGGACGGCGAATTGCCCCATATCCAGCTACGGTTCACTTCGCTGCTCATCTTCACGTATGGCCGATCCGTACGATAATTCAGTTTGTCGCCATAGAGCCGGAGCATCACGGTCGTCATGGGTGCATTGAGCGCGGACGTGAACGGATCGCGATAGCGGCTGCCGGATGAATACGGTTCGGGATCAAGACTGCGGATACTGGCATCGTACATGCTGGCCACCTTGCCTTTCGGGCGATTGACCGCGCGATCGTAGGTGCGGCCGCTGATGCGCCCTCCGTACCGCTTCACCGTTTCTTCCCGCAGGCCGGTGATCTCAGAAACCCTGGTGACAATCCTGCTGACAGCGTCGGGATTGCGCGGGCCACGCATCAGATCTTCAAGATAGTCGGTACGAGCGTATTCCTCGACCTCGCGCAAACGCGTCAGATCGAGGTCCTCACCTTTGCGCTCCATTTCAGCAGCCGCCAGCGAAGGCAACAGCGCAACGTAGGTCATCGGCGGATAGGAGCCCCGGCGACCGGCAAAATCCAATACCGGCGAAACGAGCACCAGCGCGTTCAACGCCACTCCGTGCTTGCTTTCCAACGTGCGGGCGATGCGCGGGCCGCGGAAACCGCCATAGCTCTCACCCACCAGCAGCTTCGGCGAATTGAGCCGCCCGGCGTTTTTGAGCCACTTGTGCATGACCTCCGAGATCGACTCGACGTCGCCACCAATCGACCAGAAGTAGCTGCCGCCGCCCTCTTCACGATTGCCTTCGCGGCCGCCACGCCGGCGCGTCCTCTCCTCTGCTCCCTTATCGTCGCTGCGGCTGCTTGGCGGCGTGATCTGGCTGAAACCTGTGCCGACTGGGTCGATGAACACCAGATCCGTGAAATCAAGCCAGGTTTCGATATTGGGAATGAGTGGCGCGGGCGCTGACGGTGATGCCGCGGCTTCTTCCATACGAATACGCCAGGGCCCGAGCGTCCCGATATGCAGCCACGCGGAGGCCGAGCCCGGACCGCCGTTGAGCGCGAAGGTGACGGGGCGGCGTTCGGCAATCGTGTCGTTCAGCGTGTAGGCGACGAACCCGATCTCGGCCAGTTTCTGGCCCTTGGAATTGGCGATCGGAATAGTGCCGGCCGTCGCCAAGAATTCGAGCTTGCGATCCGGCAGGTCGAGCGCATGCTGGGTGACGGTGTCCGGCGGGAGCCGCTGGGATAGGTCCTGAGTCTGCGCCTCTTGGGCCGCGAGCGGGAGGATGCCAAACCCGGCGATCGCCATGAGCGACGTCGCCGCAATGATGCTTCTCAACGCGCTAACATCCCGGCTGCGACTGATCATGACGGAGCTCTTCCTCGATACTTCGAACCGTGACGACAGTGATCCTAGCTGGATAAACCACGCCCTGATGTGAAAAACGTGGCAGACAGCGGCCCGTTCACGGCACTTCACCAGCATTTGCACAAGCTGACCGGCGCCGAATCTGGCTAATGACCGAGAACGATCCCGACAACAGGGGGCACCGCATGGCGCGCTGGTACGCCTGCCTCTCCACGGCGCTGATTTGCATCGCATTGCTTCCATGGCCCGCAGACGCACAGATAGCATCGCGGGATCTCATTGCCCAAGCATCGGCCGATCCACCCGGACGATACCGCCGCCCGCGCGGCGACACTCCGCTACCGGACGGAAAAGTGGCACGCGGCACACGCAACATCGCGGCAGCATGGTTTTCCGACCCGACGACGCGCTACCGCCATTTCGCACTTGGCACGGAGCACGAACCCG
>JAEZBU010000309.1 GCA_023426855.1 Pseudomonadota bacterium
GGGGGCCGCGGCCGTGATCGCGCAGGCCGCCAAGGATTTGGGCATCCTGGTCGTCGGCGTCGTGACCAAGCCGTTCCAGTTCGAAGGCCAGCGGCGGATGCGGATTGCCGATGCCGGCATCGCCGAGTTGCGCGCGGCCGTTGATACGCTGATCGTGATTCCGAACCAGAACCTATTCCGGGTCGCCAACGAAAAGACCACCTTCGCCGAAGCGTTCGTGCTCGCCGATCAGGTGCTTTATTCGGGCATCGCTTGCATCGTTGACCTGATCGTCAAAGAAGGTCTGATCAATCTCGATTTCGCCGACGTGCGCACGATCATGAGTGGCATGGGCACGGCGATGATGGGCACCGGCGAGGCGGGCGGTGAGCGCCGCGCTGTCGTTGCCGCCGAAGAAGCCATTGCAAATCCGCTGCTTGATGATGTCTCGCTGCGCGGCGCCAAGGGGCTGCTGCTGTCGATCATCGGCGGGCGCGATCTGACGCTGTACGATGTCGACGAAGCCGCCAGCCGTGTCCGGCAGGAAGTCGATCCGGAAGCCAATATCATTGTCGGCGCAACGTTTGACGAGAGCCTTGGCGATCGCGTCCGGGTGTCGATCGTTGCCTCGGGTTTGTCGCCGGCTGCTCAAGCTCAGCAGCCTCCGCGCCCGGCGCAGCCGATGGCCCCGCCTCCTGTTCCTCATCCCGCGCAGGGTGGCGGAGGCTCGCGCCCTGCTGTGCCCAATCAGCAACCGCCGCCAGTCCGGCCTCATCCGAATCAACAGCAGGCCCATCAGCCGCGTCCGCAGCCGCCCTCCGATGATTTTACCAATGCGCTCGCCCGCGCCATGGATGAAGGGCAGCCCGGCGCACCCGGAGATCAGCGTCCCCGCCAGATCTGGCGCGGGCCGGACGACGTGACGATCGAGGAAGGGCCGCCGCAGTTCGGTGCGGGGCCACTGCCTGTGCCAAAAACGAAGACGCAGCCCGGAGGTCGTTCGTCTCAGCCATTTTCACCGGCGGCGCCGGTGGAAGTTCGCCGGGGGCCACGGCGCATGCCGACGGTGGAGGATTTTCCGCCGCTCGCGCAGCGCGAGTATCGCGCCCGCGCCGCTCAGTACGACGCTGCGGACGAGGCGAATCAGGACCATTACGGACGCGCGCCGGAACAGCCCAAGCCTCAGAAAAAGCTTAGTCTGTTCCAGCGAATCACCGGGTTCGGACGCCGTTCGGAGCCGGAACCGGAATCGTCCGTCGACGATGACTCTTATGTTGAACACAAATCATCGAACAGAATTCAGTCAGACCACGGTTATGCATCTTCACATCCCCACGCCGATGATCCGCATGGGGACGACGATGGTGGTCCAGAACGTCCTGATTTTGCTGCATTTTCTTCGCGTCAGCGCGGACGTCGGTAAGTTGCACGAGAACGCGGCAGCGCCGCCTTCTGAAAATGCAGCTTCGCGGTAACAGTGCGTAAGAAACCGTGATTTGTCCCCATTAGGGACGCAGCGTTATCGTTACCGCAACATTCATTCGCTTCGTGCTGATCCCAGGTCTCTAGTCAGAAATGACCGCGTAGAACCGGCACGTTGGGAGTGAGCGAATTGGGGGATGGTGAGGTGTCGTCTGAGGACGGCGCAATCACCTTCAGGGATCGAGGGACGGCGCAGACATGTCGAAGCGATTCATTGGCGCGCGACAGACTACGATTGCCCGTGAAATCGAGTTGCAAGGCAAGGGTGTCCATAGCGGAGCGCCTGCTTCCGTTATTCTGCATCCCGCAGGATGTGATACCGGTCTGAAGTTTCTAGTGAATAAACGTGGCCGAATTATTGCGGAAATTCCCGCTGATGTTCGGTACGTGAAGAATCTGACGCTCTGTACTGTCATCGGCGATGATGCCGGGGTCAGTGTTGGAACAGTTGAACATCTCCTGGCAGCGCTTCGCGGATTGTCCGTCGACAACTGCTACATTGAGATCGACAGCAAAGAAGTTCCGATCATGGACGGCAGTGCAGCGCCGTTCGTCGCCGCCATCGATCAGGTCGGCATTCGCGAACTGTCCGACTCTCGGAAATTCATCAAGGTTCTCAAGCCCATCCGGGTTGAAGAGGGCGATTGCTGGGGCGAGCTGGTGCCGCATTCCGGCTTCCGCCTCGACCTTGAGATCAACTTCGATACGCCGGTGATCGGCGATCAGCGTATGGTCTTCGACATCAGCCCCGGCGTGTTCCGCCATGAACTGTCCCGCGCACGCACGTTCGGTTTCATGCGCGATGTCGAGAAGCTCTGGAAAGCCGGTCTGGCCCTCGGTGCTTCTCTCGATAACACCATTGCCATCGGTGATGATCGCATCCTCAATCGCGAAGGCTTGCGCTACCATCAGGAGTTCGTCCGCCATAAGATGCTGGACGCGGTCGGTGATCTGGCTCTGGCTGGTCTGCCGTTGCTCGGTGCTTATCGCTCAGTGCGCGGCGGTCATCGTCTGAACGCCAACGTTCTCAAGGCCCTGTTCGCTGACGCGACGGCTTGGACCACCGTTCAGGCTCCGAAGGTGCGCGAGTCCTTCGTCCGCCTCCCGACCGCCATGGCGATCGCCGCGGGCGAGTGAGCTGCTAACGCCGGCAAATTGCATTTGGCCGGCGTCGTGATCTTCAAACATGCTGTCCGATAAGCAACGGCTGCGGATATATCACAGCGATCCGTGGCTCGCCGCATCCTGACCACAAATGCCCGGTTAAAGATGCGTGGAATATCGACTTCTCTCAGGGCCTTGGCGTATCCGACGAAGCGATTCGCGTGCTAATGGTCCGGCAGTCGATTTGGCGCGCTGGTCGTGGCAGTATATGCCATCGGAGCGTGGTGGACGGACTTCATTGTCCACGACCGACCGCAACGGACGAAAGGCAGGCGCAGTGGGAGCGAAGCTGGGAGCAGGGCGGTGCAGCAGCGCAGTGCGTGCCGGACTGGCGGTCGCGCTGATGGCTATTGCGTCGGCCGTTGCAGGCTGTTCCACGTCATCCGGGGACGCAGCGAAGCTGTTGAACCCCGATCCGCCGGCAAAGATGTTTGCCGACGGAGACCAGTTGATGAGCCGTGGCCGTCACGAGGATGCGGCCAAGAAATTCGAAGATCTCGACCGTGATCATCCCTATTCGCCGGAAGCACGCCGCGCGATCGTGATGTCGGCCTACGCCTATTACCGCGCGGGCAAGACGCAGGAGGCGATCGCCAGCGCTCGTCGCTATACCACGATGCACCCCGGCACCAAGGAAGCCGCGCTGGCGCATCACATCATTATCTCTGCCTACTTCGACGACATGGTCGGTCCCAATCGCGATCAGTCGAATGCCCGCCGCGCCCTTGCCGAGCTGAAGACTCTCAAGGCGCGCTATCCGGACAGTGAGTACGCGCGCGACGCTGATAACCGCATGCGCATCGCCGAGGATTCGATTGCTGCTGCCGAGATGGAAGTCGGCCGTTACTATCTGAAGAACAAGAACTATCTCGCGGCGATCAATCGCTTCAAGACGGTGGTGACCGAGCATCAGACGACGGCGCATGTTGAGGAAGCGCTGATGCGTATCACGGAAGCCTATATGGCGCTCGGCATTCGTCAGGAAGCGCAGACTGCGGCGGCCGTCCTCGGCTACAACTTCCCGAATTCGCGCTGGTACAAGGACGCGCACGCGCTGCTGCAGTCTGACGGACTGGCGCCGCGCGAGGACACTGGCTCGTGGCTGAGCCAGGCTTGGAAGAACGTCAAGCTGCCGAGACTGTCCGCGACGAACTGAGTATCGTAGGCGCTTGCTTCCGCACACCGTCCTGGATCGTCGCCTGTGCGCGACAGGTGGGGCGGATTTGGTTGCCCCATTCCCTTTCATCGGCGCATCACGAGCGTTGCACACGGCATCTGACAAGGCTTGATCGACTGCCGGTCGCCATGCCACCTAATGCGGCGCTTGTTATCGAACCACGGCTTCGCCCTACCTGGAAGCAAGCTCGCTGGGTTCCATCCAGCCGGCATGCCGCGTGACAGCATGAAGACCTCGCCATTCAGCCATAAAACCGTCGCCGATCTGACCCCCGGAGAGGCGGTCTCGGAATTGGAACGTCTGGCCAAAGAGATCGGGCATCACGACAAGCTCTATTACCAGTCGGACGCACCAGAGATTTCCGACGCCGAGTATGATGAGCTGCGCGTGCGCAATGCCGAGATCGAGGCGCAGTTTCCTGAACTCATTCGCGCGGACAGTCCGTCGAAGAAGGTCGGCGCGGAGCCTGTCGAAGCGTTCGGCAAGATCCGGCATCGCGTGCCGATGCTCTCGCTCGGCAATGCGTTCAGCGACGAGGAAATCGCCGACTTCGTGGACCGCGTGCGGCGCTTCCTCGGTATCAAGTCGGACGATGAGCCCGTCGCGTTCACCGCCGAACCGAAGATCGATGGTCTGTCGATTTCACTGCGCTACGAGCGCGGCCGACTTGTCGAGGCGGCGACGCGCGGCGACGGCAGTGAAGGCGAGAACGTCACCGCCAACGTGCGCACGATCCGCGAGATCCCGCATC
>JAEZBU010000417.1 GCA_023426855.1 Pseudomonadota bacterium
CGCTATCGTGTCGCCGACGATGCCGGAGAGCGAGTTCATCAGGCTGTTGGCGGGACTGGAGGCGCATTCTGAACATGGCATCGCCGCCGCGGTTCGCCGCGAAGCTGAGCGGCGGGCACTCACGCCCGCCACCATGTCCGATGTGACCGCGCATCCGAGCGAGGGCATCACGGGGCGCGATCCGGCGGGCGAGATCTGGGCGGGCAATCCACGCATGGTGGCGCGCATGGGCGGCGATGTCACGGACTCTGCGTTCAAGGACATGACGGGCGGGGCGGAGACCGTCATCTGGATGGGACGCGGTTCTGAGGTTCTCGGGGCCGTCACGGTCGCCGACGCCATCCGGAACACGTCGCGCGACGCGCTCGTTTCATTACGAGAGGCGGGAATTACCCGGATCACGATGATGACGGGTGACCGGCGACCTGTTGCCTTGCGTGTTGGTAAGGAACTCGGCCTGTCGGCAGAGGATATCCAGGCGGATCTGCTGCCGCATGACAAGGTGCGCCTTGTCGATGCCATGACGCGGGCGGGCAAGGTTGCGTTTGTCGGTGATGGGGTCAACGATGCGG
Source organism: Pseudomonadota bacterium (assembly GCA_023426855.1). Classification (GTDB taxonomy): domain Bacteria; phylum Pseudomonadota; class Alphaproteobacteria; order Rhizobiales; family Hyphomicrobiaceae; genus ZC4RG25. The sequence goes on from JAEZBU010000417.1 coordinate 573, forward strand.
CGGCCCTGGCCAGGGCGGATGTGGGCATCGCCATGGGGGCGGCCGGCAGCGAAGTGGCGGTTCAGGCCGCCGATGTCGCCTTGTTGTCGGAGGATATGGCGCGGTTGGCGTCCGCGCACAGGCTTGCGCGGCGCACGGCGCGTATCATTCGCCAAAATTTGACCTTCGCGATCGGCGCGATGTTGGTGCTGGTGTCCGGCGCGCTGTTCTTCGATCTGCCGTTGCCGCTAGCTGTCGTCGGCCATGAGGGCGGCACGGTTCTGGTCGTGCTCAATGGTCTGCGCCTGCTTTTCGACCCGATCCGATCTGTCGAACGACCATTCACTGCGCCGGCGGCGGCAGAGGCACCCGACGCGCAGATACACGAAACGCGAAACCTGCAACACGCTCCCCGCTCTGCATCCGACGCCATTCGCAATTGACGCGCCGCATCAGTGTCGCTGCGAAAGTGTGCCGGGAAAAGTTGGTATGGATGGCGGGTATTTTCCGATACGTCGTAACGGGTGTGAAAGAGCCGTAGTAGTCGCATTGTGATCGATCCCGGATTTCACCGCGCTATTTCATTTCGATCATGATGACGTGCGTGGGTGGGCGGGAATGCTGCCGCGGGGCTCGCTCACCCCTTGCATGGGCGCTAGAAATATTCCGCAATCGAACGTGATTCCTCGCCTTCGTCGCGCCTCATAAACGCCCTTCTTTCGTGACGGCGCCGCGGCCGAATGCTTCGTGGTGAAGCCTTTTTTGGGTGGGCGGAGAACGGGCCAATGCGTGGGCGTAACGTCGTCAATCCTGAAGCCATCGATGAGTTTATCGCGCTGTCGGCGTGCCCGCGTCGCTCGCTGCCGTTCGAACTAGCGCTAAACGCTCTGCGGCGACCCTTGCGCAATGAAGAGGCGCTCTATTCACCGGTCATGGTGCGCCCGGACAATGCACCGCCCTGGATCACCCCGGAGCAGATTGCGTCAGGCAAACTTTACGCCTTCGATTTCGCGCGCTGCGACTACGCTATGATGATCGATATCCAGCATGTCATGCGGTGGCTGCAGCGCGGTCATTTACGCAAGGAGATGAGTGCGCGCGAACGCCGGAAATGGGAAAAGAGCCTCGGCCATATCCGCACACTTGAGGAGGCCATTCAGAGCGCGACGCGTCAGCTCGCGGCCTGGGGCGAGAGGGATCTGCGCGTTCATCGAAGAGAGCGGAGATTAGTGATGCGACGACGCATCATCAAAACCCCGGCTCCGTTCGCCGCGCAGATTGCCCAAGGTCAGATTGTCGAACGCATGAGGCTGCCTTGGGGTGCCTGCTGGTATCAGCTGGCAACGCCAGACGCACTGGCCATTGAGGCCGAGGAGATGAGCCACTGCGTCGGAAACCACGAGTATGCCGCGCAACTTGGCAGTGGCTCTGCAGTTTTCTACTCCCTGAGGAGCGAGGATATCTCGCTGCGTCTAACGCTCATGGTCATGCGCGATGGGCCGTTCGCGGCGCGCGGCGTCCAAAATCGCGCGCTCAACGAACAGGACAGGCGCCGCATTGCGCACTTCCTAAAGACAGAAAAGCCATTCGGCATCGCCGCGGGGAAGGCTGCAGACCCTGTTGAGCAGGCGTTTATCCAGCAACCAAAGATCCTGCGGCGCTCATCGGTGCTCGCACAAGACCTGACTCGGTTGCACGAGAAGATCAATGAGTGGCGCGCTCAAAAGGGGAAGCCACCGCGCCCGTTCTGGAGCGGCTGGCGCATTGTCGATGATTGATCGGCGTCAAGCAGATCACGGTCCCGGCATGCGCGGCGTGGTGAAGGTAGGGCTGGTTGCATGAAGGCGTGCACGATGACGGCAAGTGTCCCACTCAACATCATCAACCCGGAGGCGATTGAGGCCTTCATCCGGGGGCTTGGAAATTATCTGCCCGAGGACAACGTGCCTGAGTATGAGGGTTGGGCGATGGCCGCACTCAAACCGGTGATCTGTTCGTGCCCAGGGCTGTTTCAGCCGGTGAGCGAATTACCGGACGACGCTCCCGATTGGCTGACGCCTGAGAAGTTGGCGCAGGGTCCATTTCATCGTTTTGCACCAAGCGATGGGGACGCGTGCTTTCGCGATCTCGCGCGCATCGCGTGGTTGTCGCTGTGGCTGAATGTGGCCTTCATGGGTCATGTGCATCTTCGGTCGAGAGCGCTTCCACCCTCGTGGTTCCGCGGGCTGCGGCATATCCGCAATCTGGAAGACGCTGTGGTCCGGGCGCGCCGTGACCTCAAAGCGTGGGCGAAGGACGGGCCAGACAGGCCCTTTTCCCGTTGGTGCGATGTGAGAGGGTTGGTGGCGAGCGGGGCCATGGAGGTCCGTGCTGTGCGGCCGGACAGCGGGTTCATCTGGTATGAATTGATGACGCCCTTGGCATTGCAAGCAGAGGCCACGCGCATGGCGCATTGCCTGTACCGCTCGAGCTATAGCGCAGAGCTGCAAGCGGGCACCGCGCGCTTCTTCTCCTTCAGAAAGCCGGATGGAACGGCTCACCTTACTTTGCGCGTGCCGGAGGACGGCCCGTGGGAAGCCTATCGCCGCCGCAACCTGCCCGCGCGGGCGGACGACCTCGAGGCGGCGCGGGCCTTGTTGGCCGAGATCACAGCCAGCAGCGCGCCGCGTGCGCATACCGCGCCCGCTGCGCCACACGACGAAGGTCAATGGGATCGCGCGCGGGCCTTCACCTCATTGGTTTGGGATCTGCAGGCGCGCGATGAAGAATTGACCCGCCGGGAGTATCAATCCGAAGATAAAATCCAACGGTTCATTGAGGAATGGCTTGCAGGGCCCGGCGACGATCTCGAAGAGCTGTTGGTTCAGCTGAGGGAGGAACTGGGAGCGCCGCCTATGGACGATCTGGACGGTGAGGAGGAAGGCGATCCGGACATCGACAGCAAGGCTTATCACCTGGTGGAGGAGGCGATCACCGACATGGGGCCGACGTGGCTCAATTTTCAGCGCGTCAGGCGATGGTGCTGGAGCTACACGTCCTATGATGGATATGACGCCCTGTTCACGACGTTTCGCGACATGCTCAGCGACGATGAGTATGAAGACTTTCGGCGCGAGGCGCTGAAATGCTGGGATGCTGACGTCGTGCGGAATTGGTTTCCGGACGAAGAACCGGATTTGGCTCGTCTGGATCACGAAAACGCGTAAAGCCCATTTTCCCTGACGGATGCCCATGCCTGATTCAGATAACGGCCTGATGGGGCGAGGAACGTCTGATCCGCAATTCAATGCCAACATCTGAGGGCGTGACGCATGCCTGCCGATCCGGGCGGCATGCTGAGGCGACAGGCCTCCGCTTGAGCGCAGCCACCATGTTCCATGGTTTTGGAGCCTGCCCGTCGCGCGCTTGGACTTCGGGGCCGGGCGCGAAAGCGGGGCAGGCAAGGCCGGGCGCAGCCCGCCCGCGAGGGTCGCCTTGCCGGCGCCGCGCGCCCGGCGCGCTCGCAACAAGCGCGCTGCGGCCAGGGCGCCATTCCGCCATGGTTTTGGTGAGTCCCCGAGCGCGTATCAGGCTGCAGATCGCACGATCAAGACAAAAGGTTGCCTGTGGTCAGAACGGTGGCCAGAACGCCCGCAAGACATCTGTGGCCGGCGAGGCCGGCCACAGAGAGCGCCGCTCAGGGCGCCGGCTGTAGGCCCTTGAGATAAGCAACGGCGGCCGAGGCCTTGGCGGCTGCGGTGAAGATGGCTTTGGGATCGTTCCTAATCAGCTGCAACCAATGGGCGATGTACTGGGCGTGATCGGGGCGCGTGTCCTGGGTGACGCCGATTTCCGCGCAGAGTATGGCGGCGCCGATTTCGGCGACCAGTTCTTCGGCTGCATAGGCTTCGCCGCCGAAGCGCCTGTCGAGCTGACGATCGCAGCGGTCCTTGTGCATGGTCCAATGCGTGAGCTCGTGCAGGAGGACGGCAAAGTAGGATTGATCGCGAGTCATGGTCTCAGTGCCGGTGAAGAGACCTTCATCGGGCATCTGAATGTGATCGGTGGCGGGACGATAATACGCGCGATCACCACCATGTTCGATGCAGGCGCGCGATGCCGCAATGAAGCGATCGGCGGCGGCCATGCGTTCTATGGGCCCGAGCAGCGGCGGGCCCTCGGGAGCCGTAAAGCCTTCCACTTCGGCGGCATTGAAGACGCAGGAGGCGCGCGCCACGCGGCGCTTGCCGTCGTCGGCCTCGTCATCGGGTGTGCGTTCGACGTCGTATTCCTTGTAGAAGATAACGAGCTCGGCCTTGGCGCCTTTGCGCACCTGACAGCCGGCCTCACGCCATTGCTTGAAGGTGGCCCAGTGGGGTGATGTGAAGCCGCGCATTTCGGCGGCGACCCAGAGGTTCACGACATTGATGCCGTTGTAGGCCTTTTGCGAGATGGCATTAAGCGGCATCCAGAGCGGCGGCGCAGCGCGACGCCAGGGCAATTGCGGTTTGCCGGGATCGGCTTCGATGGCGGCAATGAGACGCTGCGTGATCTCGGCGTGCAGATCGCGGCGCGGCTTTCTGGTCTGGGTGTCGGTGTGGGTGCTCATGGTCGTGATCCTCCGGTGCACGAGCCGCCCGGGATTGGGCGGTTTCGATGCGCACCGAAGGCGCGGGGGGATGAGCGGGCGCGGAACTGCAGCGCGCGAGCGCAAGGCGGCCTGCGCAGCAGAGTCCGATGGCGCAGCCATTGCAGAGCCCGCGCGCCCGCGCAGGTGTGGGCATTTGAGAAACCGCAAAACGCGGTGCGTGCACGGGAGGAGGGACCAGTCACAGCCGACGCCGCGGACAGCGATCGCTCAGGCTGTGCACTTCAGGGGATGGCGCAAGGCGGCCTTGCCGCGATGGCCGCAAACGGACTTTCGTCGAGGCTCAGGTCGAGCCGCGGCTGCGCGGAGCGCAGCCGCATGATCTTGAGCTAAAGGAATATTGCCGAACTGCTAGAACCCATACTGCTCGCGCGCGTACTTTCCGAGCCCGATGGCATCGAGACGGCTCAGCGGCGCGAGGAACGTGACCTGAATGACGCCCGGCGCGCGCCCGATCTCGATGGCGCCGTTCACCGTGGCGCGGTTGCGCACTTCCGGAACTGTTATGCCGAGCAGTTTGGCGGCCCGCTCAAGGCCATTGTCGATGGCGATGTTGAGCGTCGCCCCGGTCCCGATCACCGAGATGGGTGCCAGTTCCTCGACGGTCTCCATGCCCCAAGACTTGGCGAGCTGTGCAGCGCGTGCCCGCTCGGCGGCGGAGAAGGGTTTGGCCAGGGGCGGAAGATCATCGAGCAGCGGGAAAAGAACAGGTCCGTCGATCGGAAAGTTCTTCAGAACCTCGACCTGAAGAGTGACGCTGCCGGAAACGTCCATCGTGTGTCCGGCAATCTCGCCATCCCCCTGGGCAGCGTGCATATCGCCCATATAGACACCGGCTCCCTTCACCTTCACCGGCGCGATCAGGATGGCGCCGGGACGCACGGCATCGATGTCCATGTGCCCGTCTGTCTTGTGCTCTGCGAGTTGTTCGGCCGTGATCGCGTAGGCATGAGGCGCTCCGACCAGGAATGCACCGAAGTCGCCGGCATTGTGCGAGTCGGGCATCGCGATCGACGGCATCGTGCCGAGCTGCCCGAGGAAGGGCCGCATTCGTACCATGACGCCCGGCATATCGGAAGGCGCGAAGGTGAGAATCGGATGCTGCACCGACTGATCTGGAAGAGCCGCATAATGATGCGCGTTTCGCGCAATGGTCTCAGCGGCGGCCTTGGGCATGGTCAGGCCGACATGCCGCGTTTCGTCGAAAACGACGGTGTAGCCGTGGACGATCTCAAACGGCTTCACCGGGTTGCCGCACTTATTGCAGACCACGGCGTCCTGCCCGATGCCCTGGATATGTGTCTCGGGCCAGACCTCATCGCAGGTCGGGCAGCGCGCCGCGACATAGGGATCGCCGAGGCAATAGCCGCTTGGTGAGGAATCATGACCGGAGGCGGTGGCGATCGAAGTCACGGTGATGTCGCGAATGCGGATGGCGATGTCGTCACCGGGCTCGGCGCCCTCCACATAAACAGGCTGGGTGACTTCGTGACCGCCCCGCAGGCGAGGCGTGATCATCGGCCCCCAGCAGCCAGGTGCCGTATTAGCAATGATTGTGCCCCCATCTTCGACGGCGCCGAGCATCGGCGCCTTTGGGTCCAGAACGCTGTTGGTGAAGCCCTGCACGACAACACTACGGCGGGCAGCAGGTTTTGTGTCCGATTTGTCCAGCATCACCATCACTCCGGTCTGACCGATCCTCATGTTAGCTCACAGAGGAGCGACCGACAAACTTCAGGGCGCATGTGAGTACGAGCAGACGTCAGCAGCAATCGCATTCGAGCATATTTCAATCACGCGCACGCATTCTCATTGGGGCAGCGCGCGCTGCCGCTCTTCCTGCCTCATCAGACCCACTTGCTTCTGATCAACCAGACCTCCCGACAAGCCGATGAAGACGTAGCCGCCTTCGAGTTGGAAGGTCCCATCGCCATCAAGCGCTACGGTGTATAGCGGCGTGTCACCAGCCAGCACCTCGTATGTCAGGCTGGTAATTTTCTGAAATCCGCTGTTGCCGAATGCGATCTTGTCGCCGGTCCCGAACTCGACCATTTCCTCGGGTGGAAGGAATGATGTCTCCCACGCAGCTTCCTGCCCGCCCTCGACGGTCACAGACATCGTTAGGTTATGATATCGCTGCGCATAGAGCGCACGGGACAGCACGCCCCAACCACGCTCCGTCATCGCCGGGTGATCCGCCGTGACTTTCAGCGTGCCGTTGATGGTGTAAAGCTTCCGGTCGCCGAGCGTGGTCGACTTGAGGGCAATGATGGTATTCGTCACGCCACCACGGCCAAGGACCTTGTCGCCGATTTCTAGCGCCTCGATTGCCTTTGTACCACCATCCGCCAAAAGAACCTGCGCACCCGCGCCGAAACAGGCTTGCTGTTCAGGTGGAGTATAAGGCGGTGTGTAAGACGCTGACGCTTTGAGGCCATAGATGCAAATCATATTATCGACGATCTGACCGTGGAATGACCCGTCGCTGCAAGTCATTGTGGTACTTTGTACGCCGATATTGGGGGATTCGCAGATGGCAGATCTCAAACTGGTGGCTTCATAGCGCCACGTTCCGTTGGTATTAAGACGAACCCAGTCGCGGCTTCCGTTATTGTTGGAAGGCGAGTTCGTATAGGTAGGTTCGGTGCCATCCCACCAGCGGGGGTTGCCTTCTGACGAGCCGTAAGAGCCGCTGTCCGTCAGGCCGATCCAGCCCTGCGTGCTGGCATAATTGGTGGTGATGAACGCCTGCTCCGCGGCATCATTGATAATAACCAGTCCAGCGCCCGCACCGCCCCAGGTTTGGCAAGCGGATATCGCTTGAGGGTGGTTATAAGAGCCTAGAAGCCGCGTATAGCACCGTCCGTTATATTCCTGCGGATTGACGCCACCGGTACAGACCAAAGGGCCGCTGCCGCCGCCGCCCCCACCGGTGGGCTCATCTTGATCGCAGACGATTTGTGTTCCGTCGCCGCGGCACCATTTATCGTTCGTCGTCGCGCCGACCTTAGGGTCGGTTTCCGTGTAGGAAAAGGTAGGCGCGACCCACTGACCGTCGCCGCGCAGGAAAGTAGTGCCGTTGGCCGTGCCGCCAGCCGACATCTTGTTCGTGGTGATCGTGGCATTGGCGATGTCTGCACCGACGATCGTGCCATCTGCAATCTTGGCGGAGGTGATTGCGTTGTTGCCGATCGTCAGGACGCCGGCGTTGGAAAGCGTGGCATCACCCGACACTGCGCGGGCAGTGGCAACGTTGGAGGCGTTGCCGACAAATATTTCCGCGGAAGGTAGCTCCGGCACACCGCCACCGCCGCCGCTCATCGCAACCCAGTTGGTGCCGTCGCAGTACTGCATGACGTTGTTGGGAGGGCCATTGAAGATGATATCGCCGGCGCCGGCATCCGGTGCGCCGCCTGGCATGGTGCAGGCGGCATGGGCGTTCGATCCGATCAAGGCCGTTGCCATTATGAAGGTCAGCAATATTCGGGTTTCAAAATATCTCATCGTCAAGGCCTTATAAATATTCTCCGTTACCATCAAAAACGCATCAGCCACCGCCACAGTCCTGAGGCGCTGTCGCCAATGTGACAACCAGCCCGTTCTGACACTGCCTCAAATGACCATCAACTCCGCAACTTACAATCGGCCAGTTGCCAGTCCGCCAGATCTGCATGTGCGCCCAGCCACCAGCACAACCGGCGCCACCGCCACCTGTTTCATCGGCAGCGCAGACCCACGCCGTACCATTCCATTTTGCAATCTGGTTCGTGCTGCAGCTCAAGCCGGCGAGTGTATCTGACCCGCCGCCGCCACCTGTTTCATCTGCGGCACAGATCCAAGCAGCGCCATTCCATTTGGCGACCTGATCATTGGCGCAGCCGCCCGGAAGCCCTGAACCGCCACCACCGCCGAAAAATCCGCAGCGGTTAGCGTTACAGATAGAACTAATATCAGCTCCTGCAGCACCACAATTCGCGGCCAGATGATCGCGGTCATTGTAAGTTCCGTTGGTATTAAAAATATAGATGAAGCTGCTTGCGCCATCGCGGTATTTGACGTAGCCGCCGGAATAGTTCTGCAAATGAATCATCACTTGCTGGCCGCCTGTATCTCGACAAATTAGGTAGTCCGGCCATTTGTTACCGGTTGCTGCGATGGTCACAGTATCGACCACGACGCCAGCCGCCTGGAATTGGTCGATAATTGGAGTTCCCGACATACCGCCGCCACCACCACCGATGCCGCCCATATTTACCCAGGCGGAACCGTTGCAGTACTGCATGACGTTGTGGCTAGTGTTGTAGAATTGCTCGCCGGCAACGCCGTTGGGAACGGTGCATTGCGCATGAGCCGTGCCGTGCAAAACGGCCAAGGCCGTGATCGCCAACAAGGTGAAAAGTAACTGCGTTCTAAATATTTTCATTCGCTTTCTTATCGTTCTTGAAAACACAAAACATCTGCATCGGCACGCACCTCACGGATCAACAAAACATATGACACGAGCCGTTTGATCACAGTAGTGTGTGGCTGCCGCCCAGTTTGATGTGCCGGATGTCGCTGACGCGATGCCACTCATTGTAGAGTAGCCCGCATTAGGAGTGTTCCAATCACCACAGCGATAGCTGGCCGAACTGCTGCCATACCGTGTATTCGACCAAAGTGTTGCCGTGCCGGCCTGTCGTGCGGTCCAGACAAGTGTTCCTGGTGCAAATCCTGTATCATTTTCTGGCGCGAATGCCATGGCGTAGCCGGGCCCTAACCCCGATGCATCGGTCGTGAAGACTTGCTCTCCATATTGGGTTCCAGATTGTGCCATTTTATAAGAAGTGTTTGGTAGACCGTTCTGACAAGTCCCGGTAATGCAGAGAAAAGCGCGTACCTTGCCCGCTGTGAGCAAACCTCGCTCCACAGCATCGGTTTTTCCACGCCAGGGATTATTGGTAAGATGATCTAAGCAGGCAGCATTGGCTCCGGACAATCCGCCCATTCCACCATTCACAAGCTGAGCTGCCACGAAATACCCGCCGGTCCAAGCTGGCTCTGCCGGGCCATTGCTACCGGCAATTGGGAGAGTCACCCAACCGGAAGAGGAGCATAAGTGTATAAAATCATCGGCATGTGGGAAGGTGCCGTAACTTGAGGCATCGCAAACTGTAGAAGGGTTCCACTGAACAACGTCGCCACCGCCGCCCGACGGCGCATCCTGATCGCAGATGATCTGTGTGCCATTGCCCCGGCACCATTTGTTGTTGGTTACCGCGCCGACCTTCGGATCTGTTTCGGCGCCGCTCACGCCGGGACCACCACCAGTGGCAAAGAACTGCACACCTTGTGTTGCAATGTGATTGCCGAGGTTATCGGCTGCACCACCGCCACCGCCGCCACCACCGCCGCCAGAGGGCGGTGCCGCCATGCCGGCGACGCTTTTGATCCTCAGCGGGTCGTTCAGCGTGATGACGCCGTTGGGCGAGGTGCGTGCATAGATGTTATCGGATTTCAATGCGAGAAATTCTGCATTACCTGTTGAACGATCCAGAGCGAACGCGACGCCGCTGTCATCCGCCGTGCGTATCTCGAGATCTTTGACAATCGTTGCCTTGTCGGGATCGCCGCTTTTCAGCACCCACAGGCCGCCGCCGGCGCTATTGGCCTCGGCATAGGTGTATCCGTGGACGATGTCGTCGGAGCCTGGTGCTTTAACGAGCAGGGGCACATCAGGTTGATTGTCGGTGTCGGCATCGACCCAGGCATTACAGCTTGTCTGAAACTGCCGGTCGGGTCCTGCAGAAACGACTGCCAGGACATACTGATCTTGGGTCGGTCCACCGGCGATCAAACCGTCATTGCCACCGCAACGCCCATTGTCGGGGCCATGATCCCAGGAGCAAAGTCCGTACCGCGTGTTCCAAGGATCTTGCAGTGATGCGCCGATGGTGGCGGGCAGCAAGCCGCCGCCGGCGGGTGTAGGGAGGCCACCGGCGGCGTCGGCGGGCATCGGTTCGACAATCATGTCGCCGTCGCAATCACCGCCGTTAGCTTGGTTTGTCGCCGCCATGACTGCGAGCTTGCTCGAAGCGATCATATTGTTCTCGGCGATGGTGCGCTTGGTCACTTCGGACATGGCGCGCACCGGGCCTTTCATGACCTGCATGGAGGCGGCGCCGACGGCGCCGACCAACGCGACGGCGCCAAACATCGTGAAGAAGACATTCCCCGATTGGGAATATCGCAGTGCTGCGATGATGCGGCCGAAACGCTGTGTCAGTTACTCCCCCTGCGAGGCAAAAGGTGCCTCGGACCATAATATCAGTATACGGAAGAAATTCTTCAAATTTTATTAATACGCAGATTTCTGTCCCCAGGTTCTGCTCTGGCAGCAGGTGCGGAGTTGTGGCCCGGGGCGCTTAGGCATGCCGCGGGACTGCGCCTGTGGAGCGATTGGCAGGATCTGCGGGGAGTGGGTTGTTTAAACGGGCGCCTCTCGGCTGAATGCTCGTGTGAGGCGAGCGCAGCTCACGCATGATGTGGAAAAGGACCGAACGACACCTGACAACAACAACGCCAGCACGTCATCAGCTGACGACGTGCGCTTTCTTGCAGAGCTCAGTGACGAACTTTACCTGCGCAGTGGCACGCTCGTTGCCGCCCCGTCATTGGCGAGGGTGGCAGCTGCGTTGCCTGCCGTGCGCTCTCAAACGCCCAAGGGCCTCGTCGACCTGCTTGAGGAGACGGCGGCCGTCCTCGACCTGTCACTCGAATCCTATCTTCGTGTCGCGCTGAGGCGGCCGCGACTGTTCACCTTTCCGGCAAAGAAGGCGCTTGCGAAAGTCGATGAGCTTGTCGTGGCGCTTCAATGCACGCGCGCAATGGCCATCGACATCATGCTGAAGGAGCCGGCGCTCTTCTACAGTGCGGCCGCGCCGATTGCGATTAATCGCGCACGCACCGTGGACACGCTCGGATTGACCGAGGCGCAATACATGAAAGCAGCGCAGAAGCAGCCGCGGATCTTGACCACAAGCGCAGATAAGCTCGCTCAGACGATCACGGCCGGAGCTGAGGCGCTAGCCATTGATCGGGGCGCGTACATGAAGGCCTGCCTGCGTATGCCATCGCTCTTCAATATTGATCCACAAACACCGGCACGGAAACTTCGAGCGTTCGCCGATCTGACCGGCATTCCGTTCGATCGCTGTGTTCATGCTGCTCTGCGAGCGCCGTCGATGATGAGCATTGCGCCGGAACATCTCGATGCCAAGATCGAGGAGATGACCGGTCTCTTCGCCGTCGAGCGGGCTGATGTAATCACCGCCGTGCTGCGCCAGCCGACGCTGTTGAATTTCCATCCCGAGACGCTTGAGGGAAATGTGAGGGCGGTTATTCGCCATTTCGATCTTCCTGCCGATCGCTATATCAAGGCCGCCCTCCGGCAGCCGGTTCTGTTCTATTCGATGCCTGAGACACTCTTCGCGCGTCTGCGTCAGCTGGGCGCGTTGATCGATGTCCCCGCCGATGATCTGGCGCGTGCAGGGCTCACCAACAGCGGGCTGCTGCTCGGCCGGCCCGAGCGCATTGCCACCCATATCCGCGATGCGGCACGCTTTCTGGATGTCCGGCAAGAGGCGTATGTGGCGCTCGCCTTACGCGCGTCCAAATTGTTTACGCTCGGTGCATCGCATTTTCAGGAGAAGATGCCGCTGCTGCAGGCCATCCGCCGCGAACTTCGGCAAGCGGACGATGCCTGGAGTACGCTGCAGGCGCATCCGCTCGCCGTCACCTATTCGGCGGCGCGCTTGCGGGCCCGACTGGCGCTCGCCAGGCGGCTTTCGGGTCGGTTGGGTTACAATGCTCTGTTGTCCATCGGCGAGGCCAAGGCGCAGCGCATTGTGGCGTCGCTCAATTCGTGAGTTGCCATGGACTGCCAGGCAGCACGAACCGAGCGGTCCAACGGGTGCTTCTAGTTGAAGGGGAAGATCAGCGGCACCAGCGTGACGGTTACCGCCAGCACCAAAAATGCAAAGGGCACGCCGATACGGACGAAATCGACAAACCGGTAATTGCCGGGCCCGACGACCAGTGTGTTCACCGGCGAGGATACCGGTGTCATGAAAGCGGTCGACGCGGCGAGCGCCACGGTCATGGCAAAGGGATAGGGAGAGGCCTGCATGCTCGCGGCCATCGTCATGGCAATGGGGGCCATGAGCACGGCGGTGGCGGTATTGGAAATGAAAAGACCGAGCAAAGCTGTGGCGATAAAGACGGCAGCCAATGCGGCCCGCGGTTCGGCATGGCCGACAGCTCCATACAGAGCCTGGGCCGCCAGGTCGACGCCGCCTGTCTTCTGTAAGGCAATGGAGAAGGGGAGCATGCCGACGATCACGAGCAAGGTCTGCCAGTGGATGGCAGCATAGGCGCGCTCCATGTCGACACAGCCAAAGAGGCCGAGCAGCAGGCAGCCGATCAATGCCGCGAGCACGTTGGGCACTATGCCGCTCGCCATCATGGCCACCACGAGGACCAGAACGGCAATAGTGACCGGCGCAAGGTTCGGCTTGTCGATGACCTCGTCCAGTTCTGAGGGCATGGCGAGCGGGATAAGCGTGTGCCGGTCGGACTGCACGCGGCGGATGGCCCGCCACGGCCCCACGACCAGCAGGGTATCTCCAGCCTGCAAGCGCTCATGGGCGATCGGGCCATCATGCGGCGTCGGTCCGCGTTTGAGGCCGATGACGGCGAGGTCGTGCACTGATCGAAAGCGCGCTTCGACGACGCTGTGGCCGACCAAAGCGGAGCGCGGGGGGATGAGCAGCTCGGCCATGCCGATGCTCTGAGCTTGATCAGTGAAGTAGTTGCCTGTGAGGCCAAGTTTCTCCAAGCCGAAGGTACGAGCAAACTCGATGATGTCAGTTTCGGGATTGAAGACATCGAGGAAGAGGACATCGCCCGTCCTCAACCTCGTTTCTGCCTGCGGACGGATAAGCGCGCGGTTGAAGCGGGTCGCGCGATCGACAGCGAGAATGTTGATCCCGGCGGCGGCCCTGAGATCCAGCTCGCCAAGACATTTGCCAACCCAGGGCGACGCTGGCGTAAGCCGCAAGCGATGCTCGCGACCGGCGAGATGATAGTGCTCGATGAACTGTGCAAATGACGGCCGAACCGCCGCCGCGGGCCGGGGCGCGTCAGGCGCCAGCCAGTGCCGGGCGGCGAGCATGTAGAGCACGGCGAGGATCAGGATCGGCAGGCCGAACGGTGTGAAGGCAAAGAAAGAGAACCCCTCATGGCCCATGGCCATCAGCTGGCTCTGCACGACCAAGTTCGGCGCCGTTGCGATCAGGCTCATCATGCCGCTGATCAGGGCCGCCATGCTGAGCGGCATCATGAGACGGCCCGCTGCGATGCTGGCGTTTGCCGCGACTCTGAGCACGATCGGAATGAAGATGGCAACCACGCCGGTCGAACTCATGAACGCACCGATGGTGGCGACCATAACCATGAGCAACGTGATCATGCCGGCCTCGCTGCGGCCGGCATGACGAACGAGCAGGTCGCCGAGCTTTTGCGTGACGCCGGTGCGCACCAATCCTTCGCCGAACACGAAGAGGGCGGCAATGAGCACGACATTGGGATCGCTGAGGCCGCGCAAGGCTTCCTCGACAGCGATGACACCTGTGAGCGGCAGAGCGACCATCATCATGAGGGCGACGGCATCCATGCGCGGCCGATTGACGGCCAAGAGCGCGATGGTGACAGCGAGCAGGCAGAGAACGATGGCGAGGTCCGCGGTCATAGTCTCGTGTGGTGATGCTGGAGGAAAGCACGTCATTCGCGCATGAAGGCCGCTTTTTAGGATGCGGGACTGGTGAAAGCAATTGCGGGCGCACTGCGCGTTGCGTGGAGCAGGCGATATTCTGGCAATAGCAAAGCACCGAGAGCGGCGTAAAATCGGTCATTTCAGCCGATGTGATAATGTTTGTTATGTCAAACAGAGCAGTGCGCGCAGATCACGGCCTTCGCCGATATAGCCGCTAACCTATATAGCCTTGACACTATGTAAAGCAGTGTGGGATAATCAACTCATGGCCTGGGCTGTGTCGTTCGATGAGACATTCTATGGGGAATTCCTGGAGTTCCCGGAAGTGGTCCAGGACGAGCTGCTGGCCATGGCAAAGCTGCTGGAGACGTTCGGACCGTCCTTGAAGCGTCCGCATGTGGACACGCTGACGGGTTCGCGGCACGCGAACCTCAAGGAACTGCGATTCAGCGCTGCTGACGGTGTCTGGCGGGTGGCGTTCGCCTTTGATCCGGAGCGGCAGGCCATTCTGCTCGTCGGTGGCGACAAGAGCGGCAAGAGCCAGAAGCAGTTCTACAGGAACCTGATCCGCAAGGCGGACACGCGCTTCGATGCGCATTTGGCACGGCTCAAGGCCGCGCAAGGAGGCAAGAAATGAGCATATCACTCAAGGAGGCCATGGGCCGTGTTTCGGCACGGCGTCGCAAGAGCATCGAGGCGCGCGCCGAGGCGCTCATTGCCGAAGAGATGACGCTGCAGGATCTGCGCAAGGCACTCGAGCTCACGCAGCAAAATCTGGCTGAGCGGCTCGACGTCAAGCAGGAGAGCATTTCCAACCTCGAGAAGCGATCGGATCTGCTGCTGTCGACGTTGCGCGGTTACATCGAGGCCATGGGGGGCGATCTCTCGCTGCTGGTGCGCTTTCCCGATCGCCCGCCGGTGGAGCTCAAGACGCTCAGGTCAACAACCAAAACCGCTCGTGCGCGCCCTGCCCGCGCCCGCAAATCCAAGTCGCGTTCGGCAATCCCGTCGACAACCTGATCGCGTCGATCATCACCATTGCTCCAAACCGCATGATGATCACTGTGGTGCAGGTTGAGATGCCGTGCCTTCCGCAGTGGTCAAATCACCGCGCCGCCCTTTCGACGCTGGAATGGCGATGAGGTGATTGGGCTAGCCGTTGGTCGGCGCCTTGGAGCCTCGGGCGGGGCGGACGGCTGTTTCCAGGACCTTGGCCGCGCGCTCAATGATCTGCTGCGGTGTCGCGCTCGACAGAATGGCTCCGGCCGTGGTTTCGACGCGTGAGCGGAAGGTCTGCGTCAGCGTGTAGTCGCCACCGTCTTTCAGCTTGTCGGCATCGGCCTTGGTGAACGGTTCGGCTGATTTGATGTTGGCGGCCGGTACATAGCGGTCGGCGCCGGCATTGACGAGCGCGACACCTTGCGCGCGGACATCATCGAGTGTGAGTTCGGCAGTGCGTGTTGTCTTGTCGGCGAAGGTGATTGAGATCTGTTTGCTGGCGATCTCTTCGCTCGCGCGTCCATAGCGTTCGGCAATGCGCGCGCGCTCATCGTCGCTCAATGGGCGGATGGAACGGATATTGTGAACAGGCAGAATGGTACTTCCGATTTTCAAAGTCTTGCTCATGATTATCTCCTTGAGAAAAGCAATAGGTTCGATCAATAGGCACAATTAAACACCCGCAGGCATGCGCAGCTCAATGATGAATTGCCCCTCGCGCACCGGCACGGGCTCTGACACGAGCGCGGCGCATTCCATAACTTCGAGACGACTGCAGCGCAGGCAAGCTGCTTCAGGACGCGGCGAAGCCGGATATCCAGCCAACAGATCCGCGGCAACGATCGTTCCCCGAAGGGCCGAGACGCTTGCGGCTCGGCTGCGCTATGCGCAGGAGAGCGTGACCCGACCTTGAGGCGCGTGCCGCCCATCCTCTTCCTCTCAAGGCCCAGGACAACGTCTGATCACACCTGCTTCACTGATCAGAGCCAAACGATAGCGGAAATCAATCGTTGAGAAGCAGTGATAGCAGCCTTGGGAAGGGTGCGGACCAGTGCGCCGCACATGGTCGATTGGTCCCAATTGCAGACCTCAAGGGTACGGAGCCGGCGACGCAAAATAACGCCGCCAACCATGTCCGGTCTCAGGGGTATCGGGAACCAGTGCCCCAAGCCGCATAGGAACGAGCGGGCCCAGTCGGGCGCGCTTTACGAGGTTGGAGAGGGCAAAAGGTAAGTCATGCAGTAAGCGGTCGACCACCGAGGTCAGCAAAACCCATCGGTCCCAGGGCGCCTCGAGCGCGTGCTTTTGATCGGGAGCTGATCTTGCGGATAGCATGAAGGCCGACTGTGACTGGCTGCAGCATCTGACTTCCTCCATCGCATGCCCGAAAACCATACCGGTCTTCGGGCCGGGTGATGGATGCCGTCCACAGCATCAAAAGCGGAAGTCTATCGCCTCATGATGGTCGGCGCCTATGCTGTGGCGGACCACGTCTGCTGATCGAGGAAGTGCAGTCAAACGGCCGGACGGCTTCACGAATGCTAGTGACCCAACTCGAACATTGGACGGGTGATCAGAGAGATCTGAAGATCTTCTGCGACGCTAAGTTTACGCGACGAATTCTATACAATAATCGGAGGCATTGCGCTTCCTAGATGGACAGACGCGACTGCCTTTGGTCAGCATTTGATATCTAGCGAACGGCTAGGTAGCCGATGAACTTGCCGCTCACGTTATGGGCACCTGTTACCGCACATACCTCGACCGATACCCTCACGCCTGCGCACGTTCAGTCGGCCCATCGACGCTCCTAGCCCGCTTCGAAAGTTAACTATGCGAGAAACGTGGTTGCGCAAACTGACCAGCGACACGGAAAAATTCCCGCACGGTGCGGAGATCACGACGCTGTTTGAGACAGGCCACATACTCGGTGAACTGAAGCGATGGGTCCTTGATGGACAGCGACACGCATCGGCTATCGGCACCCGGAAACTCGGCCGCGCTCATGACGCTAATTCCCATCCCAATGGCCACGGCTTCGCGTGTTGCCTCGCGGTTATCGATTTCGATCATCGCTGATGGCGCCGCACCGGCTCGCGCGAGGGATCGCAGGAATTTCTGACGCGTCATGGAAGT
>JAEZBU010000032.1 GCA_023426855.1 Pseudomonadota bacterium
CGTCCGGTCGGCACAGGTCCGCCGTCCTTCAGCATATGCCGCATGATGCGGCCGACATCGCGCAGCTCGGACACGGTCGATCCGACGATTTCGCGGCCCACAACCGACGCCGACGCCTGGCCGAGCAAGCACGCCTTTACGGTCTGCCCGAACGCGGTGATGCGGTCGGCGTCATCCATCTTGAGGTCGACCTCGATCGTCGAGCCGCACAGCTTGGAATGCGCGCTCGCCGTGGCGTCCGCATCGGCCAATCGCTGCTGGTGCGGGATCTCGGCAGCCAGCTCGAAAATCCGCGTGTTGTACATGTCGTTTAGAGCAGCCATCCCCTACTCCCGAGCGCCATCCCGGCGACCACACCGGGTGCGACAAGACCGGCTCCCTTGCGGGTTGTCGACCCACACTATATAGCGAGCTTAAGCTGTAGTGCGAGGTATCAACGGACCGGCATCCAACGTGCCAAGCGTCGCATGCACTTTAGCCATGATTTCCAGGCGGAACTGACCCCGTGACCAGCATCTCAGCGGCTTCGTTCAAGACAAAGACTTCACCAACCGTCCGGCCGACCCAGAAGGAAGCCGAAGACGCCGTGCGCGTGCTTCTGGCCTGGGCCGGCGACGACCCAAACCGCGAAGGCCTGCGTGACACGCCGCGTCGTGTTGCAGAAGCCTACCGCGAGTATTTCCGCGGCTACGACCAGGACGCCGTGGCCATGTTGCAGGATCCGACGTTTGAAGATGTCGGCGGCTACGACGATATCGTGATGCTGCGCGACATCCGCGTCGAGAGCCACTGCGAGCACCATATCGCGCCGTTCATCGGCATCGCCCATGTGGCGTACATTCCGAATGGCAGCGTCGCCGGATTGTCAAAACTCGCCCGCGTGGTCGAGATCTTCGCCAAGCGGTTGCAGACCCAGGAAACGCTGAGCGCGCAGATCGCTGGCGCCATCGAAAAGGCGCTGTCGCCGCTTGGCGTCGCCGTGCTGATCGACGCCGAGCACCAGTGCATGACGACACGTGGCGTGCATCAGCCGGGTGTTTCCGCCGTGACCACGCGGTTCCTCGGCCAATTTGCCACCGACACCGCCATGCGCGAGCGGTTCATGACGCTGGTCGGTGCACCGCGGCGCACCCGTTGAGACAGATGCGCGATCGGAGGTCGTGACGTGACAGGATCACCCCGGACGATGTTCGCCCCCCGCGGCACCGCGACCGAAATCGAGCACGGCGCTACGTTTCAGCCGAAATTCGACGGCGATGGGTTGATTCCGGCCATCGTGACCGACGCTGCGGATGGCAGTGTGCTGATGTTCGCCTGGATGAATGCGGACGCGCTGGCTCTCACCCTCGAGACCGGCATCGCTCATTTCTGGACCCGCTCCCGCGGACGCATCTGGAAGAAGGGTGAGGAAAGCGGCAACCTCCTCAGCGTACGGGAGATGCGCACCGACTGCGACCAGGACGTAGTCTGGCTGAAGGTCGAGGTCGCGGGCAATGGCGTCGCCTGCCACACCGGAGAGCGCTCCTGTTTTTACCGCATCGTCAGCTCAGACGGCGGATCAGTCACGCTGACCAACTCCCCTCTGGAAAAGAAATAATCCTCGCCACGGGAACCTCGGCCGTGAGCCGCAGCTTATGTAAAGCGCGGGTTAATCAAGCGCGTTTAGGATGAACTGGGGCATCTGCCGGATTCCACACCGCGGCAGCAACCTTTGAGTGTATCATTGCGGGCGTAGGGCCGTGGCCCCCTGCCGGGTGGGCGAAGGTATGTGCGTACATGTCTAAAGTTAGAATCGGCTTGGCTTTAGGGGGAGGAGCAGCACGAGGCTGGGCTCATATCGGAGTTCTCCGTGCGCTCAAGCAGGCAGGCATCGTCCCCGACGTCATCGCAGGAACCTCCATCGGCGCCGTCGTCGGCGGATGTCACATCGCCGACCGCCTCGAAGAGCTGGAAGACTTCGCCCGTCAACTCACCCGCCGCAAAGTGTTCGGTTACCTCGATTTCAACATGGCCGGTTCCGGCCTGATCACCGGTCAGCGTCTCTGCGACCGGCTGGCCCATCATCTCGGCGACGCCACCATCGAGAGCTTCCCGACTGCGTTCACGGCCGTCGCCACCGAAATCGGGACCGGCCATGAAATCTGGCTGTCGCGCGGCCGGCTCGTCGATGCGATGCGCGCCTCCTACGCCCTGCCCGGCATTTTCCGGCCTATCAACATCGGCGGTCGCTGGCTGTTCGACGGTGCGCTGGTCAATCCGGTGCCGGTTTCCGTCTGCCGCGCTCTCGGCGCCCGCTATGTCATCGCGGTCAATCTCAACGCCGACATGTGTGGTCGCGGCACCGTCGTTCCGCATATCGCCGCCGAACACCTGGAAGCCAAGGCCGCCGAGACCGGAGCGCCGGAAGCCAGCAACGGCCACTCGGCTTTGAAATTGTTGCAGCGCCAGCTTTTCGGACGCGGCGAGACCACACCCGGCATCTCAACCGTTGTGGTCGACGCCTTCAACATCGTCCAGGATCGCATTGCACGCTCAAGGCTGGCCGGCGATCCGCCCGACGCCCTCATTTGCCCGCGCCTCGCTGGTATCGGCCCGTTCGATTTCCATCGCGCGGAAGACCTGATCTCGCGCGGCGAGGTCGCAACCGCACGAGAGGTTGAGGACATTCGGAGCGAGATCGAATTCCGCGGCATGTTCGAGCCGCGACCTGCGCCGCAGACCGAAACGACGCCGGTTGTGCGCAACTAAAAGCCCCTGCCCTAAGTCGGCGCCGCCCCAGCGCGGGCGACGCCGCTTTGCGCAATGCCGAAACTAACCGGCAACCAGGTAAGTGCGCATCGCACTGGCTTCCATTTCGACCTCGGCGATGTGGTGCTTGACCACGTCACCGATCGACACGATGCCCACCAGCGAGTCATCTTCCACGACTGGAATGTGGCGGAACCTTCCCGCCGTCATCGTCGCCATGAGTTGATCGAGCGTGTCGCCTTCTGTGCAGGTAATCACCTGCCGCGTCATGAAACTGTCGACCTGTTCCGACAGGCAATCTGCACCCCGCTCCGAGATGGCGCGGATGATATCGCGCTCCGACATGATTCCGGCGACCGAGCCGTTATCGCCGACAACCACGACCGCGCCGATACGCTTCGTCGACATCTTCTTGGCCACGGCCTGAAGTGGTGTATCGGGCCGCGCCGTGACGACAGCCCGACCCTTTCCTTTCAAAATGGCAGCCACATTCATGGACACGATCTCCGGTCCAGGCGGCTGACAGACCCACCTGACACGCCGAGGGCGGTCGACCATTCTGGCCGCACGCGTGTCCTGTTCACCGGGTCATGCAACCGCGGTTCAGTTGGCCCTCATGTCTGGGAGTTCAACTCCCGATACGCAATGGTGCTTCAACTCGCGCCCGGGCGCAAGCTACCAGCCTCGCAGGTGCGTCATCCCCACGGCCCCGTTTCTGGATCAGGCTTAACGTCCGGTTGAGGCTCCGCCACAGGTTCACGAAGCGGCCGGTCGAACAGACCGAACAGCAGCAGACCGGCGAAGAAGCCGCCCAGATGCGCCTCCCACGCGATCGAACCGGGCTCCGCGATGCCATCGATGCCCAACGAGAATATGAAGTTCAGCGCCACCCAAATGGCGATCGTGAGCACGGCCCTGCGATCGCGCAGCATCTGGCCGAAGCTCATCAACGGCACATGGCGTCCGCCGCCCTGCAAACCGCCGAACCCGCCATAGTCGATGGCACTGAACATGAAGCGCAGCAGGCCGCCCAACATGCCCGAAACGGCTCCAGAGGCACCCACCATCGGCGCAGCAAGGCCCGGATTGAGCGCCAGAAACGTTGCAGCGCCGGCAATTCCGCACACCATGCTGAAGAGGAGAAACCGCACCCCGCCGATCCGTTGCGCGATCGGCGTGCCGAATGCCAGCAGCCAAGCGCTATTGATCAGGAGGTGGACCCAATCCCCATGCACGAACATATGCGTCACAAATGAGGTAAAGTCCGCGATCGTGCCACCCGGAAACTCGACCGGGTTGGAGCCACCGTAGCGGGCCGGGATAAACCCCAGTCCCAAAACGACATAGGCATCCTGCAGCTCGGTCAGAATGGAACGCCCTGCATGGATCAGGGCGAGCACGGCGATCAGCCCCACCACCGCTCCAGGCGCATTGAAAATCGGTTCTCGGCGCCTCACCGGTGGGCCTTTCCTTGCATCATAACCCCTGTACAGCCTGCCGTTATCGGCGGCAATGGCGGATACGCCACCCCGCAATAACGTGCTCGCCCCAGCTCTGGCACGGATCGTGCTCAAGGGACACAGACTTGTGAAGCGCGACACGGGGGACATCCAGGGCCCGCTTGAGCGCCCTGGCCGGGGATTGAAATGAAACATCAGACCAGCAGAACGCTCTACTCATACTGGAACGAAGTGCGTGGCAACAGGATCGCACCCCGCCGCTACGAGATTGAGCCCGCACGGCTGGCCGGCATCCTGCCGGAGGCCTTCATTCTCGAGCGTGCTGACCCGGCGACATACCGTTTCAGGCTGGCCGGCACGAAGTTGTGCGAGCACTTCGGCGCCGAATTCCGCGGCGTCAACTTCCTCGACGGCTGGGAAGACAGTGATCGCCTGTCGCTCTCCCGCATCCTGACCAAGGTTGC
This sequence comes from Pseudomonadota bacterium, assembly GCA_023426855.1. Classification (GTDB taxonomy): domain Bacteria; phylum Pseudomonadota; class Alphaproteobacteria; order Rhizobiales; family Hyphomicrobiaceae; genus ZC4RG25. The sequence goes on from JAEZBU010000032.1 coordinate 4,673, forward strand.
AGATAAAGGCGCTGTCGGTCTGTTCGAGATGGAGGCCTGCACGGAATCCGGACGTGCGGTTCATTTCGAGGCGGTGATTGTCCCACTGTCCCAGACCAGCACCACGATAGACCGCTTCCTCGGTACTATCAGCACCAGCCATGCCCCAGACTGGCTCGGCACCGAGCCGCTGGTGGAACGCTATCTGCTGCGCCATGAAGTGATCTGGCCGAACGGGCGCCAGGATTTGATGGCGGCCGACATGAAACCACTGGTCCTGCCGTCGGTGCGCGACGCCCGTCTCGTCCGTATGGATCGTCGCAATTTCCGCGTCTATGAAGGCGGCCTTTCGCGCCTGTACCAGGAAAAGGACTAAGCGCGACCTTGAGCTGGAGCGTCCCAAAAGGACAAATCTCGGACGCCTAGTTAGTCCTTCCTTAATCCATTCAACCGATAGTCACGGGAGCTCATTCCAGGACCTACCCTTTCGCTCTGCTTTGTCGGCAGCCGAGAGGATGCCGATAGCACAGGGCCGACGATGGTATCGACGTCGATCACAGCTCCAATGTTCGAAGCCGCGATCGCCCGCGCCACCGATCATTCCGTCGCGCCCGCTGCACTCGAACGGCGCGCCCACAAGCGCTACAACATCACCCTGCTGGGCCGCTTCATGCGGCCTAACAAGCAGGAATATCCCTGCAAGATTCGCGATATTTCCGTCAGTGGTCTGGCGGTGACGTCTCCGGTCGATGTGGAGATCGGAGAGCGCATCGTCGCCTATTTCGATCACCTCGGCGGGCTGGAAGGTCACGTCGTGCGCGCGTTCGACTCTGGCTTCGCGATTGCGCTCAAGGCCACCCAGCACAAGCGCGAGAAGCTCGCCAATCAGCTCGAATTCTTCAGTGGTTGCACAAACGCGACCGAGCCGCCCGCAAGGCGCCACGACCGCTTCGCGATCCAGGAACAATCGACCACGCTGCGTCTCGATGAAGGCATCGCCGTCCAGGTTCGGGTCATGGACGTCTCGATTTCCGGCGCCTCCGTCGAGACCGAAGCACGACCGCCACTCGGCGCGGAGGTCGTGCTCGGCAAACTGCGTGCACGGGTCGTCCGCCACCACAACTCCGGGCTCGGCCTCGAATTCATCGACATTCAAAACCCCGACGCCTTGCGGCGCTATTTCGGGTGAAGACGAGAGGGGGATAGCTTCGCGTCGTGACTGTCCCCTGCGTGATACGGACGAAACACGATTTTGTCGCAAAGTGGCGGCAGGTAGAAAGCGGGCGTCGCGTCATCGTTCCCAGTGCAAGAGGGCACCACGGACCGATCGGAGTGGCGTTTAGTATGTGGGGTTGCGTGTTATGCGCGTAAGTACACTTGTGCTCATAGTTGTGTCTGGGATTCTGCATGCCGGCAGCGCGGCGGCAGACAATTCTCGTGTCAGGGCGCCGGAACATGCCTCGCCCTTCATGCGGGTTTTCGGACAGGCCGTGGCGCCGTTCGGCTACGTCGAATTCTGCAAGCGAACACCGCAGGAATGCGTTACTGGTCCCATGCGTGACCAGCGCTTCCAGGCCACGCCTGAGCGGCTCAGCGAACTCGACGAAATCAATCGCCAGGTGAACCGCGCCATCCTGCCGGTTACGGACCTCGAACTTTACGGCGTCACCGAATACTGGACAATTCCGGTCAATCGCGGCGACTGCGAAGATTATGCGTTGCTGAAACGCCAGATGCTCATGGCGCGCGGCTGGCCGGCAAGCTCTTTGCTCATGACGGTTGCGCGCGACGAAAAAGGTGATGGCCACGCGGTACTAACCGCACGCACCGCGCAGGGCGACTTCATTCTCGATAACGTCGTCGACGACGTGAAGGTCTGGCACCGCACACCGTACGAGTACGTGATGCGCCAGTCATTCATCGATCCCAACGTTTGGGTTTCGCTGAACCCGGAGGCTTACTCCTCGGTCGCGATTTCGGTGGTCCGCCCTCGGCGCTGATCGGCCCACTCAGGCCAGAACCTTTCCTTACAGAAAACCGCCGTCCGGGGTGTCCGGGCGGCGGTTTTTCTATTCTGGCGCTGGAAAGCTGTGGATAGAATTTCAGCCCTGCGGGCGGAATCCAGCCACGAACTTCTTCCAGTTCTTCTGATAATGCCGCGTCGCACCCTGCAACATGCGCAGGTCGGCGTCGGTCACTTCACGGACGATCTTGCCCGGCGCGCCCATCACGACCGAGCGTGGCGGGATCTTCTTGCCTTCCGGAATGAGCGAGCGGGCACCAATCAGGCACTCCTCACCGATCTCGGCGCCGTTGAGAATGACCGAACCGATGCCGACCAGGCTGCCGCGGCCAATGCGGCAGCCATGCAGCATGACCATATGGCCGATGGTGCAACCTTCCTCGATCACCAGGGGGAAGCCCGGATCTGCGTGCAACACGCAGCCATCCTGGACATTGGAACCCGCACCGATTTCGAGACGATCGCTGTCGCCACGGACCACCGTGTTGAACCAGACACTCGCATCCTCGCCGATGATCACGTTGCCAAGCACGGTCGCGTTATCGGCGACCCAATACTTGCCCTCGCCCGGCGTTGTGACGGCCGTGCCGTCCAGCGTAAACAAACCCATTCTATCGTTCCTCCCAGCGCGTCACGCGTCTTCCAGATCGACGTCGAGAATGACGATCTGGAGCTGGTAGGACACCTCGCCGTCTTCATCTTCCCGATACAGCGGGCCGATGAATTCCTCGCCGATGAACACTTCCGCCATGTCCTTCTTCTTCGGCTGCGGAACGATGCGCAACGCCTCGGAACGAAACTGCTTGCGCAGGTAGCGCTGCAGGCGCGGGATATCTTCCTTCATAGAGAGGTCGTCTCCTCATGTGTTCCAGCGCGCCAGGAGCGGCGCGCCATCAATCTTCCAAACCTTCGGGAGGAAGGCGCTGATCCATCGTACGGGCAGGCTCCGGGCAACCGGCGGGCCCCACCACCTTGGCCGGCACGCCAGCGACCGTGGTGTTATCCGGAACGTTCTTCAGAACGACGCTGCCTGCCGCGACGCGTGAGCAATTGCCGACGGTAATGTTGCCGAGCACCTTGGCACCAGCACCGATCATGACACTGCTGCCGATTTTCGGGTGGCGGTCGCCACCTTCCTTGCCGCTGCCACCGAGTGTCACGCCATGCAGCAGCGAGCTGTTGTCGCCGACCGCCGCGGTTTCGCCGATGACGATGCCTGTGCCGTGATCGAACATGATACCGATGCCGATGCGAGCCGCCGGGTGAATGTCCACGCCGAAAATCCGCGACGACTGGCTCTGCAGGTAGAGCGCGAAGTCGCGCCGGCCGCCCTTCAGCAGTTCATGCGCGAAACGATGGGTCACCAGCGCATGAAACCCCTTGAAGTACAGCAGAGGCTCAAGATAGCGGCTGCAGGCGGGATCGCGATCGTAGACCGCTGCGAGATCGGCGCGAAACGCCTGCCCCATGTCAGGGTTCTGCGCCAGCACATCCTGAAAGATCTGGCCGATCAGCCCCGCATCGACATCGGAATGATTGAGCCGCTGCGCCAGCCGGTGGCACACTGCATCTTCCAGGCGATCGTGGCTCAGTACGGTCGCGAAAATGAATCCGCCCAACGCGGGCTCAGCCCTTATGGCGTCTTCCGCCTCACGGCGCACGGCATCCCAGATCGGATCGACCTGTGACAGCTTACTGGCGCCAGGAAAGTGCGATGTCAGTGCCATGTCATACTCCTTCGGAGCAGTCCGCTTCATGCCCCGCAGGCTGATCAGGGCAACAGCCCTAAACAGCAGCGCTATTCAAGTCAACGCCGCAGCCCCGCAGACGAAGCGGGTGATGCGCGAACACGTCTCACCGCGCAACCCATTTGCGCAAACCGAGCCATGTTGAATAAGAACACGTGATGACGACTGCCAGCAGAGGCAACCCCTAAGATGTCGGAACTGCCAACATCAGCACCGCAGCTCAGAGCAGAAACCCGCGACGGGGTTCGCTGGATCATAGCTGATAACCAACCGCGATTGAACGCCTATACCAAGAGCATGTGGGCAGCCTTGCCGGGCAGTGTTGCCGATGCAGAGGCCGATCCGGACGTCCGCGTGATCGTACTGGCCGGCGCGGGCGACAAAGCCTTTTCTGCTGGCGCGGACATTTCCGAGTTTGAAACCGGGCGCACCGCCGCCCAGGCTGGAGAGTACGACACCCTCAATCACGCCGCCTTCGAGGCTGTGGCGCGCGCCGCCAAACCGACCATCGCCGCCATCCGCGGATTTTGCATGGGCGGTGGGCTGGAACTGGCGATCTGTTGCGATTTGCGGCTCGCCGCCGACGACGCACGGCTGGCGATCCCTGCGGCCAAGCTCGGCATCGGCTACAATCCGCGCTGGATCCGGCCGATGCTCGCCGTCGTCAGCCCCGCCCGCGCCAAAGAACTTCTATATACCGGCCGCCGCTATACCGCCGAGCAAGCCTTCGCGATGGGCTTGCTCAACAGTGTCCACCCCGCTGACGAACTCACCAGCGCAGTCACCGCGCTTGCCGGCGAGATCGCGGCTAACGCCCCGCTATCGATCCTGGCCGCGAAGCGCGCCATCGACGAATTCGTCGATCACCCGCAGTCGCCCGACCTTGCCGCGCTCGATACGCTGGTCGACGCCTGTTTTGGCAGCGAGGACTATATCGAAGGGCGCCGCGCCTTCATGGAGAAGCGCAAGCCGAAGTTTCGTGGCCTCTAAGCACGCGCTTCAGAACTCGAACTGTTCGGTCAGGAACGTCATCATCCGCTGATTGGCGAGATCCGGGCATTCGAAGTGCACGAAATGGCCCGCGTCCTCGGCGCATTCCAACTGATAATTCGAGAAGTACTCGCCAAGCCGATCGGTCCAGGCGAACTGCAACACCGGATCATGACGGCCCCAGAGAAAGTACGTCGGCTGCGTGATCACCGGGGTCGGAGCCGCCGTCCCCTGCATCAGTTGCGTACGATAGCGGTTGACGCCGATGTACCAGTCGAAGCCCCCCTGCATATTGCCGGGGCGCAGGAAATTATCGACCCACTCTTCGAGATGGGGATCAAAGGCTGCCTTCTGGTGGGACCAGTGGCGCAGGCAGTATCCGAAATAGAGTCGTGCAGCATCCCTGCTTGAACCAACCAGCGCAGCTGCAAAGTCTTTCTGGTGAAACTGCTGGTACCATAGCTCGGGGAAGTTCTTGGCCTCACCCCAACGCTTTCCAATGCCCGGGTAGGCGCAATTGGAAAAGAACAGCGCGCTAACCCGCTCCGGCCAACTGCGCGTGAACACCTGGGAAACGAACGCGCCGACATCGTGCGAAACGATAGCAAACCGCTGCAGGTCCAGTGCATCCGCAAACTGCTTGAGATCATCGGCCAGCATCTGCGGCGAGGAGCCATCGGGCGACCGTGCCACCTTCGAGGTTGTTCGGCCGAACCCGCGCAGGTCCGGCGCGATGACGTCGAAGCGTTCCGCAATCACCGGCAGATTGTGCATCCAGGTGCGGTTGAACTCGGGCCAGCCGTGCAGGAACACGACCGGCAATCCCTTCCCCGCACGGACGTAGTTGATGCTCAACTCGGGCGTTTCGACGACTTGTCCCGACCAGTCGATATCCATGGCATCAGGCCTTTTCTCTTAAGCCACTTCGAGCACCACGCGTCCGCGCACCTTACCCGCCAGGATCTCCGGCGCCAACGCGATGACATCCTGCAACGGCCGGGTCTGGCTCAACTCATCCAGCAGTGCCGGATCGAGATCGCGGGCCAGCCGATCCCAGGCGGCGAGGCGGCGCGGCTTCGGACACATGACGCTGTCGATGCCGGCCAGCGTGACACCGCGCAGAATGAACGGCGCGACACTGGAATTGAGATCCATGCCCTGGGCCAAGCCGCAGGCGGCAACCGCGCCGCCGTAGCGCGTCATGCTGATCGCGTTGGCCAGCGTGTTGCTGCCCGCCACGTCGATGGCACCGGCCCAGCGCTCACGGCCAAGCGGCTTGGCGGCGCCGGCAAGCCCGGCGCGGTCGATCACTTCCGTCGCGCCGAGATTGCGCAGGAATGTCTCCTCTTCGCGCCGCCCGGTCGAGGCGACAACCTGATGGCCAAGCTTGGACAGGATCGTGACGGCAATACTGCCGACGCCGCCTGCCGCGCCGGTGACCAGAACCGGCCCGCTGTCCGGTGTCTCGCCATGCTGTTCCAGCGCCAGGATTGCCAGCATCGCCGTGTATCCGGCGGTGCCAATCGCCATCGCCTGGGCGTTGCTGAAAGCGACCGGACGCGGGATCAGCCAGTCTCCATTCACCCGCGCATACTGGGCGTAACCGCCCAAATGCGTTTCCCCGACGCCCCAGCCATTCAGAACGACGTTATCCCCAACCTGGAAGCCGGCATGGGTCGATGCCTCGACGACACCCGCGAAATCGATGCCCGGGATCATCGGCCAGCGCCGTACAACTGGCGCCTTTCCAGTGATCGCAAGTCCATCCTTGTAGTTGATCGTGGAATGCGTCACGCGGACCAGCACGTCACCGGGCATGAGATCAGCCTCTGACAGATCGGACCAGGCATGATGAAGCCCGGCATCGTCCTTGGTCAGCAGCAAAGCTTTGAATTGCATATTCATTTCCTCCGACGTGCGCGAATCACTTCAGCTCGACCGATCATGCGATTCGCTCAGGACGCACGATGTCGCCCCAATTGCCTTCCACTTGCCATGTTGCCGGAATGCCGCAGCCTTGCAAGCGACCCCTACCACGTGAATTGTGTTTCACATCTGTAATTTATTAACTCTGATCTTGTTCTCATCTCGGTGACATTTGGGCGGACCCAGCTCAACGCGAGAAGACATCTGAACTATATCTCAAGTTGTTCTTGGGATTTACTGGCGTGCTTGTTGCGCATCACTGTTGCGGCCGCGCCAGTGGAACCAATATAGGGTGCTCAGCGTATATGCATACACTACGAAATATTGCGACGCAGCAGCGATAAACACTTGTGTTCGAGTAAGGCTGTCACTTAGGTTCACTGCAAGCGTAGGTACGTCCTGTGCTGCCAACCCCGCTGGATAACCGGCAAAGGAGGCACCGATGGAACTCAGAACTCGGCTGAACGTGCTTGCCGCGATCATGTCGTTCGGATTCGTCGCTGCAATTGTGTTCGGGATGATCTGAGACGCGCGTCGTCGGGCCCAAGCAGGGTCGACATCGACGTAGCCATCCTCAAGATCCCAGTGTGATAGAGTTGAAACGAAAGAGGCGCGGAATTCACTCCGCGCCTCTTTCAATTTCAGGGCTTTGCAGCTTCAGGTCCAGGCGGTCGGCCCGCCTCTTACTTCTTCAGCGCATATCCCAGCACCGCCAAACCGAGCGGCCACAGCAGCGGCGGCGCGCTGATCGGAATCATAGCGTTGACCTTGAAGACGACGATCGCAGCACCGACGAGGCCGCCGATGAGCGCCCACGCCAGCGTCGCGCCAGATGGCGTTCCGACATCCTTCAGGATTTGCGCACCGATGACGCCGACCAGCCAGATGATGATAGCTGCGGCCACACCCTGCACGAACAACGCGGCATCGCCGCCGACGGGCACATAGCGCAGCACCATCGGCGTCAGGACCCAGCCAATCGCGAGCTGGAGCAATATCAGGATCAGTTTACCGAGCATGATGGACCCCCTTCCCCGGTTTTCACCAAGCCGGGCAGAACGGTCCCCCGTGACCGCCGAATCCGGCGGTCACTTTTATCACGCAGCTTCCTCGTCCGCGACCTTAGGCAGGTAGTTGAGCACAGGCGCAAGCCAACGCTCAGCCACGCCAACGTCCCATCCCTTGCGGCGCGCGTAGTCCTCGACCTGATCGCGCTCGACCTTTCCGACGCCGAAGTAGTGGCTGTCGGGATGCGCGAAGTAGAGCCCCGACACGGACGATCCCGGCCACATGGCGTAGCTTTCTGTCAGTTCGATGCCAGCGACGTGCGTGGCATCAAGCAGCCGGAACAGCGTCGCCTTCTCGGTGTGGTCGGGTTGCGCCGGATAACCGGGCGCTGGACGGATGCCGCGATACTTCTCCGCGATCAGTTGCTGGTTGGACAGCCCCTCATCCGCCGCGTAACCCCAGAACTCCTTGCGCACCCGCTGATGCATCCGCTCGGCAAAGGCTTCCGCCAGACGGTCTGCCAGCGCCTTGACCATGATGCGGTTGTAGTCGTCGTGCGCCTTGATGTGACGCGCGATGGCCTCATCCTCGCCGATACCCGCCGTCACCGCGAAGCCACCGACGTAATCGGCAAGCCCGGTCTCCTTCGGCGCGACGAAGTCCGACAGCGCGGTATGCGCGCGATTGCGGCTCGGATCGCGGGCGATCTGCTGGCGCAGGGTGTGCAGCATGGTCAAACGCTGCTTCCGGCTGTCGTCCTCGTACAGTTCCAGATCATCGCCGATAGCATTGGCTGGCCAGAACCCGATCACGGCGTTGGCCGAAACCCACTTCTCCGCAACCATGCGCTCCAGCAACGCCAACGCGTCAGCGTGCAGCTTGCGCGCCTCGGCACCGACCTTGTTGTCGTCCAGGATGGCGGGGTACTGGCCCGCGAGCTCCCAAGTCGAGAAGAATGGCGTCCAGTCGATGTACGGGATCAGATCGCGCAGGTCATAATCCGTGAACACGCGCGTGCCGAGGAACGTCGGCTTCGGCGGCGTGTAATTGGTCCAATCGGCCTTGAAGCTGTTGGCGCGCGCAGCCGCGATGGTGATGCGTTGCTTGCGCGCTTCATTGCGCAGATGCCCCTCGCGCACTTTCACGTACTCGTCGCGCGTATCGGAAATGAACCCGTCGCGCTCAGTATCGGACAGCAGCCGCGAGACCACGCCCACGGCGCGGCTGGCGTCGGTCACGTAGATCGCCGATCCCTTCTTGTAGTTCGGACTGATCTTGACGGCCGTGTGCACGCGGCTCGTCGTGGCGCCGCCGATCAAGAGTGGCACCTGGAAGCCTTCGCGCTCCATTTCGGCGGCAACGAAGCACATCTCATCCAGTGACGGCGTGATCAGGCCGGACAGGCCGATGATGTCCGCCTGCTCCTTCTTGGCCGCTTCCAGGATCTTGGCGGCAGGCACCATGACGCCGAGGTCGATCACCTCGTAATTGTTACACTGCAGCACGACGCCGACGATGTTCTTGCCGATATCGTGCACGTCGCCCTTCACGGTCGCCATCACCACCTTGCCGGCGGCGGGGCGAAGATCGATACCAGAGGCTTTCTTCTCAGCTTCGAGATAGGGCTGCAGATAGGCCACGGCCTGCTTCATGACGCGCGCCGACTTCACCACCTGCGGCAGGAACATCTTGCCCGCGCCAAACAGGTCGCCGACCACGTTCATGCCGGCCATCAGCGGGCCTTCGATGACGTGCAGCGGCTTTTCCGCCTGCTGGCGTGCCTCTTCCGTATCCGCCTCGATGAATTCGGTGATGCCGTGCACCAGGGCGTGCGTCAGCCGTTCCTGGACCGGCGCATCGCGCCAGGCGTGGTCCTGCACGACCTTCTTGGCGCCGTCGCCCTTGAAGCGCGGCGCGGCCTCCAGCAGGCGATCGGTTGCATCCGGGCGGCGATTGAGAACCACGTCCTCGCACAGCTCGCGCAGTTCCGCAGGGATGTCGTCATAAACGGCGAGCTGACCGGCGTTGACGATGCCCATGTCCATGCCGGCCTGAATGGCGTGGTACAGGAACACCGAGTGCATCGCCTCGCGCACCGGCTCGTAGCCGCGGAAAGCGAACGACAGGTTCGACACGCCACCTGACAGATGCGTCAGCGGCATCTTCTGGCGGATCTGGCGCGTCGCCTCAATGAAGTCCACGCCGTAATTGTTGTGTTCCTCGATGCCGGTCGCCACCGCGAAGATGTTCGGATCGAAGATGATGTCCTCGGGCGGGAAGCCGACCTTTTCGGTCAGCAGCTTGTAGGCCCGCTCACAGATCGACACCTTGCGCTCGATGCTGTCAGCCTGCCCGACTTCGTCGAACGCCATCACCACCACGGCGGCGCCGTAGCGCAGCACCTTGCGCGCGTGCTCCAGGAACGCCTCCTCGCCCTCCTTGAGGCTGATCGAGTTGACGATCGGCTTGCCCTGCACGCACTTGAGGCCGGCCTCGATCACGCTCCACTTCGATGAGTCGATCATTATCGGCACGCGGGCAATCGCGGGCTCGGTGGCGATCATGTTGAGGAACGTGGTCATCGCCCGCTCGCTGTCGAGCAGGCCCTCGTCCATGTTGACGTCGATGACCTGGGCGCCGTTCTCGACCTGGCTCAGTGCCACGGCAACCGCGGCCTGATAGTCGTTGGCCTCGATCAGCTTGCGGAACTTGGCCGACCCGGTGACGTTGGTGCGCTCACCGACGTTGATGAAGGATTGCGCTGCGGAGGTTGTCATCTCGTCGGATATCCGTGTTTAATAAGCAGTACACAGACGGGCGCGCCGTGTTCAGGCAAACGCCAGCCAGCCCTTGATAGCCAAACCGCGGAAAATCGGGGTCAGGCGCTGAAAACCTGCGCTCGTCAGCAGCTCTTCTTCGCGCTCTTCCGATACCACCGCGACGTTCTTGAAATTCTGCGCGTTGCTCCGGGCAACCTCTTCCGCGACACCATTGAGCATGGCATGCCGCACCCAGATGCGGCGCAGGAGCTCCGTGCGTTCCTCATCCGTGACACCGACGCCGTCGATGATCGCCAGCGGAGCTCCCGGCTTCAATCGACTGCGGATCGCTGTGAAGAACGCCAGCTTGGCGCCATCGTCCGGCACGAAGTGCGCGGTCAGGATGCACGTCGCGGCGTCGAAATCCTTGTCTTCCAGCCCCTCGATAGTCGTCGCCTCTACCCGGCTGCGGGCGCCTACAGGCGTATCGGCGAGCCGCCGGCGCGCCAGATCGACCATGGGCTCATACGTATCCACGCCAACGAACGACCACTGCGGATTGTTATGACCGAGACGCAGGATCTCTTCGCCGCCACCGGCGCCGACGACCAGGATTTTGGCGGCGCTCTGCGGCACCAGTTCGAGAAGCGACGCTTCGACGATCGCAAAGATTGCCCGTCGGCCAGGGATGAACTGCTCGGCCGCGGCCGCATAGCCGTCCAGGTCGGGCATTTTCTGGTCTTCAAACTTGAGCGACGTCATAGCACCTACCCGTGCACGAAGGGTTCAAGACCCGACAGCCGCATCCTGGTCGTAATGTCTGGAATGCGCCGCGGCGGGTGCTTTTCGACGTGCTGGCGCACGTGCGCGATGTGCTCCGGCGTCGAGCCGCAGCAACCGCCGACGATGTTCAGCAGTCCGTCCTTGGCCCATGGCCCGATCTGACAGGCCATCTCATGGGGCGTCTCGTCGTATTCGCCCATCGCGTTCGGCAATCCGGCGTTCGGATAGGCCGAGATCAGCGTATCGGCGATGCCCGCCAGCTCTGCCAGGAACGGCCGCATCGCCTCGGCGCCAAGCGCGCAGTTGAGGCCGATGGCGAACGGCTTCAGATGCCGCATCGAATACCAGAAGGCTTCCGGTGTTTGGCCCGACAGTGTGCGGCCGGAGCGGTCGGTGATGGTGCCTGAGATCATGATCGGCAGCGTGATACCAAGCTCCTCGAACACGTCGAGAGTCGCGAACCCAGCCGCCTTGGCGTTCAGCGTATCGAAGATGGTCTCGATCAGGATGATGTCCGAGCCGCCCTTGATCAACGCGCGGATCTGTTCGGCATAGGCCTCGCGCAATTCATCGTAGGTGACATTGCGATAGCCGGGATTGCCGACGTCCGGCGAGATCGACGCGGTGCGGTTGGTCGGCCCGACGGCGCCAGCCACGAAGCGCGGCTTGTCGGGCGTCTTTTTGGTCCACGCATCCGCCACCGCGCGCGCGATCCTGGCCGCCTCGAAGTTGATCTCGTAGGACAGATCCTCCATGGCGTAGTCGGCCATCGAGATGCGCTGCGCGTTGAAGGTGTTGGTCTCGATGATGTCCGCGCCGGCTGCAAAATAAGCATCATGGATTTCGGCGATGATCTTGGGCTGCGTCAGCACCAGCAGGTCATTGTTGCCTTTGACATCCTTCTCATGTCCGGCAAAACGCACACCGCGATAATCGGCTTCGCCCAGCTTGTAGCGCTGGATCATGGTGCCCATGGCGCCATCGATGATCAGAATGCGGTTGGCCGCGCCAGCCTTCAGGGCAGCGATCCGTTCCAGCAGTTTCGCGTCCGCTTTCGAGGTATGGGCTGTCATGCGTTCACCGCTTGCGTGAGTTGCGGCGCCCGGACCTGCGCCCGCAGCCCCAGCAGATGGCAGATGGCGAACACCAGATCGGCGCGATTGAGTGTGTAGAAGTGAAATTGCCGGATGCCCTGGTCGACCAGATCCATCACCTGTTCAGCCGCGACCGCCGCCGCCACCAGATGGGTCGTCGCCGGATCGTTATCCAGACCGTCGAAGCGCCGCGCCAGCCAGGACGGGATCGAAGCCCCGGTCCTTGTCGCGAAGCTCGCCACCTGCTTGAAATTGTGGATCGGCACGATGCCCGGCACGATCGGACACCAGATACCATGCTTGCGCGCAGCTTCCACGAACCGCAGATAGTGGTCGTTGTCGAAGAAGAACTGGGTGATAACGCGATTGGCACCAGCGTCGACCTTGGCTTTCAGATTGTCGAGATCGACCGCGAGCGCTCCGCTTTCCGGATGCATCTCCGGATAACCCGCCACCGACACATCGAACTTGCCGATCTTCGCGATTCCTTCAACCAGTGCCGCCGCATTGGCGTAGCCGTTCGGGTGCGGCTCATAGCGTGTGCCGACGCCGGCCGGTGGATCACCGCGCAGCGCCACGATATGGCGCACGCCCGCCGTCCAATAATCCCGTACCACGGTGTCGATCTCATCGCGCGATGCGCCGACGCAGGTCAGATGCGCTGCGGGCAGCAGTTCGGTTTCCCGCACCAGGCGCGCCACCGTGGCGTGTGTCCGCTCGCGGGTCGTGCCGCCCGCACCGTAGGTCACCGACACGAACTGCGGGCACAGCGGCTCAAGACGCCGGATAGCCGTCCACAACGCCTCTTCCATGCGCTCGTTCTTGGGCGGAAAGAATTCGAACGAGACGGTGATTTCGCCAGCGCCGACCAGCCGGCTCTTGCGTTCAGTCGTCATGGCAATGACCTCATCGTCTGCAGCGGCTGCAACGTCTCGGCCGCAGCGTCCTTCCGGACACCGGGCCGCGTCGCCAGCCACAAGGAAACTGTCAGCTTGCCGGCATCGATGCCGGAGGGAGGCGCGAGATCACGCGCCTGTTCCAATGTCAGGCCAGCGTCACTCACCCACTGCTTGACCTGTGCGGTGGTGAACCCAAGCCGCTCATGCGCGAACTGCTCGCGCAGGAACTCAAGCGCATGCGGCGCGAAATCGACGATCAGCAGCCGGCCACCGGGGGCCAACACACGCGCAGCTTCGCGGATGGCATGCGCGGGATCGGTCAGGAAGTGCAGCACCTGATGCATGATCACGGTATCGGCGACGTCGTCCGCGAATGACAGGTTGTAGATATCGCCATGACGCACCTGCGCGTGATCCAGACCATCCTTGGCGAGCTTGGCGCGGGCATAGGCCAGCATCGACGGATTGACATCGATGCCGACGCCGCGCGCGTAGCTGTCGGCGAACAGCTCCAGCGTCCGGCCGGTTCCGGTGCCGAGATCGATCAGCAGATCGCCTCCGGCAGTACCAAGCGCGGCCTTCATCGCGCCTTCGACCTCGGTCTCCGAGACGTGCAGCGCGCGAATACGGTCCCAGTCGGCGGCATGCGACCGGAAATAGGATTGGGCTGCGCCTTCGCGCTCTGCCCTGAGCGCCTCGGCACGCTGGCGATCGCGCAGGTAGATGGCGTCCGCCGGATCGACCGCCGCCACGATGGCGCGCGCCAGATCACCTGATGGGCCCTCCGCCAGACGGCAGAACATCCAGCTTCCCTCGCGCGCCCGTTCGATCAGCCCCGCCTCTCCGAGCAGCTTGATGTGTCGGCTGATGCGCGGCTGGCTCTGGCCGAGAACGCGCGTGAAGTCCTTCACATTGAGTTCGCCGGAGGCCAGCAACAGCAGGATGCGCAGACGCGTCTGGTCGGCGGCCGCTTTCAGCGCCGTAACCGTGACATCCAATTCGATTTCGCCTGCAGCCGTCATGGCCATGCTCCCAGTTGCAGGCAGCATATAAACATATCTTTATGTGTCAAGGCGTGTTTCTTGCGCCGTACAGGACTACCGACGCGGTGTAACGGCGGGAACAGCGCCGACTTGCCGCCGCGCCTACAAGCCTGATCGACAGCCTTAGCGGATCGCTAAGACGGCCCTGATATACGGGGCTTTTGATCAAACCATTTGCCAGCGGCCATCGCCATGACCACCCCCAGCCACGCTCCCGTTACCCCCTCGGTTCCCCAGAACATCCCATCGACTCGCAGTGATGCCGCAACCGCCTTGCTGGTTCTGCCTGCCGCCGTGCTGCTGCTCGGTCCGTTCGCGATGCTGGCACATGCCGCCACCAGACGACCTGAAGTCCTCGACATGCTGCTGACCAAGCCGATAACGGCAGCCCTGCTGACTGGTGGCTTCCTTACGTCACTGTTGCTGTGCGGCCTGCCGTTCGTGCTGCGCGCATCGCGCGCCACGTCATCCGCCGCGCGTGGGGTGTCGCCGACGCAGACGTCAACCAGTCCCGCCCGACCCGCAACCGCCGCCGGCGATTGTCACGGACTGGCGGCGTGAGCCTGTGCATCCCGGTCCGTTAGCCATCAAACGACCATAACTTCGCCGATCTAATCCTGGCGGGTGTTTGCCGTGTCCTGCGTGCAGCAGTCTGCCCCGAAACAGCCGCTGCCACGGGATTTCGTGCCGTGCTGCGCCTCTCGGTAACCATTTGTACACTGTGTCCGTGGAGACATGTTCGATGTACGGCTTCACCGGCACGCGCCGGGTGCAGTTGACGGGGGGAGCGACGGCTGTCATCGATGGCCGCATGCTTGGCTGCCGGGGCCGGACATTGTGTTGCTCGACCGCTTCTTGATTCGGAGGAACGGAATGGTCACTGGTTTTGCCTCACGCGCGGTATCTCCCTGCCGTAGGCTTGGCTTGCGTGCAGTGCTGCCACTGATCGCAGCGTTTCTGATTGCCGCTCCCTCGCATGCGCAGGAGCCGGCCGTCGAATTCATGAAACAGGCGTCGCGCGAGCTCATCGCCGCTGCCAAATCCGGCACGCCGCAGGACTTTATCGACGTCATTCAGAAGCGCGGACATGTGCCCGCCATCGGGCTGTACGCACTTGGCAACTACCGCCACCAGCTCAAGCCGAACGAGCGCAGCACGTACTACGGCGGCATGGTGCGCTTCATCGCCCGCTATGCGTCCAACGAAGCTCCGAAGTATTCGGTGAGCCACGCCGAAATCTTCTCGCCGCCGGTTCGTGAGGGCACCAACCTGTTCGTCGACAGCCGCGTTTTCATGAGCAGCGGCACATCCTACGACGTGCGCTGGATGCTGGTGCCGCAGGGTAACTCCTTCCGCATTCGCGACGCGCAAGTGCTCACCTTCTGGATGAGCCCGTTCCTGAAAAACCTGTTCGAGAACTACATCGGCGAGAACGGCGGCAATCCGCAGGCGCTGGTGATTGCGCTTAATCGTTGATCCTTCTCAACTGTCCAGTACCAAACAGAAAGGGCACCCTCCCGGGTGCCCTTTTCGTTTTTCCGAGCTCAGTCGTCGACGACCTACCTCTCAAACCGCTTGTACTTGATGCGATGCGGTTCTACGGCGGCGTCGCCGAGGCGGCGCTTCTTGTCTTCCTCGTAGTCGGCGAAGTTGCCTTCGAACCATTCGACGTGGCTGTCTCCCTCGAAGGCCAGGATGTGCGTCGCGATACGATCCAGGAAGAAGCGATCATGGCTGATGACCACGGCGCAGCCGGCGAAGTCTTCCAACGCGGCTTCAAGCGCCGACAGCGTTTCGGTGTCGAGGTCGTTGGTCGGTTCGTCGAGCAGCAACAGGTTGCCGCCCTGCTTCAGCAGCTTGGCGAGATGCACGCGGTTGCGCTCACCACCTGACAGCAGGCCGACCTTCTTCTGCTGGTCGGCACCTTTGAAGTTGAACCAGCCGCAATAAGCGCGCGAGTTCACTTCCTTCTTGCCGAGCTGGATCTGGTCGAGGCCGCCGGAAATCTCTTCCCACACGGTCTTCTTGTCATCCAGGTGCGTACGGCTCTGGTCGACGTAGGAAATCTCCACCGTCTCGCCGACCTTGATGGTGCCGCCATCGGGATTTTCGGCGCCGGTCAGCATCTTGAACAGCGTCGTTTTACCGGCGCCGTTGGGGCCGATCACGCCGACGATGCCACCCGGCGGCAGCTTGAAGGACAAGTTGTCGATCAGCAGCCGATCGCCGAAGCCCTTCGTCAGTCCCTCAGCCTCGATCACCATGCCACCCAGGCGCGGGCCCGGCGCGATCTGGATGGTGGCGCGACCGATTTCCTCGCGCCCGGCCTCATCGGCGAGCTTCTCATAAGCCTGGATACGCGCCTTGGATTTCGCCTGCCGCGCCTTCGGGCTGGAGCGGATCCATTCCAGCTCGCGCTTGAGCGCGCGCTGCTTGGATTCCTCCTGGCCCTTTTCGACTTCAAGGCGCTTGGCCTTCTGCTCCAGCCAGCTCGAATAGTTGCCCTTGTAGGGCACGCCCTGGCCGCGATCGAGCTCCAGCGTCCACTCGGTGATGTTGTCGAGGAAGTAGCGGTCGTGGGTCACCAGCATGATGCAGCCCGCGTATTCGCGCAGGTAGCGCTCCAGCCAAGCTACGCTTTCGGCGTCGAGATGGTTGGTCGGCTCGTCGAGCAGCAGAATGTCTGGCTTCGCCAGCAGCAGCTTGGTCAGCGCCACGCGCCGCTTCTCGCCGCCCGAAAGGCTGGAAATGTCGGCGTCGCCGGGCGGGCAGCGCAGCGCATCAAGCGCCTGCTCAACCTGCTGGTCGAGATCCCACAGGTTCTGGCTGTCGATCTCGTCCTGCAGGCGCGCCATTTCATCGGCGGTTTCGTCGGAATAGTTGGCCGCGATCTCGTTGTAGCGGTCGAGCAGCGCCTTCTTCTCGCCCACGCCCTCCATGGCGTTGCCCAGCACGTCCTTTTCCGGATCAAGCTGCGGCTCCTGCGGCAGGTAGCCGACGCGTACGCCGTCGGCGGCCCAGGCTTCACCCTGGAAGTCGTCGATCGAGCCGGCCATGATCTTCAGCAGGGTCGATTTACCCGCGCCGTTCAGGCCGACCACGCCGATCTTGGCGCCGGGGATGAACGACAGCGAGATATCCTTCAGCACCTGCTTGCCCCCCGGGTACGTCTTGGAGAGCTTGTGCATGTGATAGACGAACTGCGGCGTGGCCATTGCGCTTGGCGCCCTTCTCAAAAGACCTGTGCGAACGGGATTTGGCCGCGGTTCTAGCCGAAACCGGCGGCATTCTCAACCGAGCGGATACTTCCAGTGCGGAGGTGCGACACCCGCCACCGGCATTTCCAGCCGGTAGATATGGTCGCCGAGCAGACATCCCAAGTAGGCGGACCTCAGATCCGGCCCACCAAAGGCGATCGAGGAGATGTTACGCAGCTTCCGGGAGACCATCTTATCCATGTGCGGCCGGCCGATGCTGTCGGTGCGGTAGGCCTCCTCGACCCAGGCCAAATGCCCGGCGTCGTTGTCCTCCAGCATGACCTCCGCCTCGCCGGTCGCGAGCTTGATGCGGATGACCTGGTTGGAAATGACACTGGTGTTCCAGACGTTGCCTTCCGCGTCGAAGGCGAAGCCGTCGGGATACTGACCCGGCCCGAACTCGGTCACCACTTCCTTGGGACCAAGATCGCCATTCTTCTTGAGGGGAAAGCGGGAAAACCGCCGGGCGTAGGTTTCGTTGACGTAGAGCGCCTCGCCCTTGGGATCGACCAGCGCTTCGTTGGTGAAGCCAAGCCCGTCGGCGACGATGCGCGCGCCCTTATCGTCGACCATGATAATGAAGCCGCTATCGGCGCCGCGACGATAGTCGAGCGAACGCGGCACTTTGCGGGTGGAAACGGTGATCCACAGCCGGCCGGCGGCATCGCGGGCGACGAAGTTGGTCGCTGGCGGCAATGGCGATCCATCGATCTCGGCCAGCACGGGCCGGATCTGGCCCTTGCGATCGATCCGCCAGGCGCCACCAACCTCGGTGCCGAGATTGGCAAACAGGAACGAGCCGTCAGACTCAAGCGCAATCCCGTTCGGCTGCGGCCCCTCCGGCAGATCCATCGTCGTGCCGGAATAAAGCCGCTGCGAGCCATCCGGCAGGCGGTGCGCGATGCCCCCCCTCCAGTCGGACGTGTAGAGATCGCCGCTGGCCGTCGCCAGCACGCACTCCGGGCGGTTCAAACCGCTGCCGATCACCTCGACGTCATCGATCCGCATTGGTCGCAGCATCTCACTCCCCATCAGCCACTTTATAATTGAACCCGGATCGCCAGATGTAGAAGGGCGGCCGGCACAGCTTTGACGCTGGCGTCTACAACAGGATTGTCGCGCATGAAAGAGCCGTCACTCCCGCCCCGTAAACTCTCCAACGGCAAGGTGGTCTGCGCAATCAGCGGCAAAGACGTGCCACATCGCGCAGCCATACCCTTGGATATCATCCACCCCAACGTCGCGGAACGCATCCGACGCGATTATCCGGATCTTCCGGGTGATGCAGTCATCAGCAAGGATGTACTGTCACGTTATCGCATTCTGATCGTCGAGGAATTGCTTGAAGCGGAAATCGGCGAGCTTAGCGAGCTGGAACATCGCGTCGCGCGGGCGCTCGCAACCAGCGCGCATCTTGCCGAAAACGTCGAAGAGCAATTCGAGCGCAAGCGCACGCTACCCGAACGATTATCCGACGATCTGGCGACGTTCGGCGGCAGTTGGACATTCATCATGTCCTTTGGGCTTGTTTTGGTCGTCTGGATTGCCATCAACATTTGGCAAGGTAGGCAGACGGCGTTTGACCCTTACCCGTTCATCCTGCTCAATCTCGTTCTATCGTGCTTGGCAGCCATTCAAGCGCCCATCATTATGATGAGCCAGAAGCGGCTGGAAGCCAAAGATCGCATGCGCTCGCTGAACGACTACCAGGTCAATCTGAAAGCCGAACTCGAAATCCGGCAGCTACACGAAAAGCTCGACCACCTGCTGAACCGGCAATGGCAACGCTTGCTTGAAATCCAAAAGCTGCAAATGGAATCCATGGAAGGCCGACGCCGATGACTGAGCGATACTTTCTATACGTCGCCGACCCGATGTGCTCGTGGTGTTATGCCTTCGCGCCGGTCGTGACCGCACTGGAACAGCACTTCCGCGGCAGGCTCGGCATGCGACTGGTGATGGGCGGCCTGAGGGCGGGTAATACCCAAGCGATGCGCCCGCAGGATAAGGATTACATCCGAAATGCCTGGACCCGCGTGAATGCCGCGTCGGGGCAGCCGTTCGACTTTTCCTTCTTCGACCGCGACGGCTTCGTCTACGACACCGAGCCGGCGTGCCGCGCAGTGGTCACGATGCGCGGACGTGATCCCAGCCGGGCGCTTGCTCTGATGTCGCGCATTCAAACAGCGTTTTACGCTGAAAACCGCGATGTCACGTCGGCGGACGTGCTGGCTGACCTCGCCGCCGACGAAGGTCAGGATCGTGCGGCGTTCTTCGAAGCGTTGATGTCACCCGATCTACGCAACGAGACATTCCGTGACTTTCTGCGCGCCAAGGAAATGGGCATTGAAGGCTATCCCGCATTGCTGGTCGGCGGCGTCGCTGGTGGATACGCGCTGGTGACACACGGCTATCGCCCGCTCGACGGCATGCCCGAAGCAATCGAAGATTGGCTGACAAAGCAGCCTGCCGCGTGAGGCGGGCTACATCGAAATGCCCGTGTAGAAATACCGCCCCAGTCCGACCGTGAACACGAGACAGCCGTATAGGCTGTGCTCCAGCCAGACTGCCCAGAAAGAACGTGTGGCGTCGTAGCGATAGGCGAACAACAGGCCGATCAGGAACGTGCCGCCGACCGCGATCCAGTTCGCAAACAGGATGTGCCCGAATCCAAACAGCGCCGCGTTGACGATGATGGCGAGCCAGCGCCAGTCCCCGAACAGCGGCCCATACCGGTGGAAGAAGAACGTGCGGTAGACAAGTTCCTGCGCCATCACCGACATCAGCGGATACAGCACCATGATCGTCATCCACAATTGCGGCGCATAGCGCGGAAAGCGCAGGAAACCGCTGGGATTGAGCGTCATCGCGGCATACACGATGGCCGGCCCCAGCACCGCGAACGTGATGATCATGCCCGCCAGGGCGCCCAGCGAGAACCCGCGCGCCAGTTCCTTGATCAGATGAAACGTCCGGTCCCACAACAGATAGGCGATCAGGCACAGCATCAGCGGCGGCAGCACGAAGAACAGCGGCAGCCGGAATTCATACAGCGCGTACGTCACGGCGATCGGTGCACCGATGAAAATGATCGCCATCTCGGCGACCAGGCGCAAGCGGCGGCTCAGGTCCGGCACGGCGATGGCTCTATCGCGGGGTAGTGAGCCGCCCGCGCTGACCTCGACCACCCGCGTCATACCCCACCATCCTCCTCAAGCTCACGACCATCGTCAGCCAACCGGACGCGCCACCTTTCGATATATCGCATAGCGCCGCTCGACCTCTGCTGCGATGACGTCTGAGGAATGGATCGGCGCATAACTCCAGCTTTCCAGCGAGGACAACGCCGACGGCAGGTC
>JAEZBU010000077.1 GCA_023426855.1 Pseudomonadota bacterium
AGGCCAGGGATTTGGTGGAGAGGGTTGGATTCGAACCAACGTAGGCGAAGCCAACGGATTTACAGTCCGTCCCCTTTAGCCACTCGGGCACCTCTCCAGTTCGCCATTCAGTGGCAAACGAAATTGCCCCACCGTCTCCAGCAGGGCAACGCGGGCTTTATCCCGATCCAGGCCGCGAATGTCAATTGAAAAACACGCGCTGCTGGCTAGTGTCCCGATTCCGAAGTTCGCCTGAGCCTGATGCTGGGTTCCCAAGCGAACTTCGGAAGCAAAAGGGACACTAGACTCATAAGGTTTCTAGTGTGATTCAGATCGAGAAATCGCTCCCGGACGTGCGGCAAGACCTGGCGAATTTCTCGATCTGAATCACACTAGTGTCTGCCAGCGCGCCGCAACTCGGCGACACAAGAGGCTCGATGACATTCAAGCGCCCCCGGCCGAAGGGCCCGCAGCAACGCAAGTTTGACCGCCCGCAATGGCAAAAGCCCGACGATGACGGCCCAGTGCTGCTGTTCGGCATTCATGCCATCGAGGCGGCTTTGCGCAATCCGGATCGCACCGTTTCCAAGCTGTATCTGACCGAAAACGCCGAGCGGCGCCTGTCTGAAGCGTTAACTGCGCGCGGCGTGCAGGCGGAACGGGTCATCCCGCGCGATCTCGATAGGCGGCTCGGTGCCGATACCGTGCATCAAGGGGCGCTGCTGGAGACCGAGCCGCTGCCCGAGGTGAGCCTGGAGGATCTGGCCCATCGCGGCGACGCAGGTCCGATCCTGGTGCTCGATCAGGTAACCGACCCGCACAACGTCGGCGCGGTTCTACGCTCGGCGGCGGCGTTCGGGGCTGCGGGTCTTGTCATGACGCGCCGTAACAGTCCGCCACTGACCGGCACGTTGGCCAAGAGCGCGTCTGGGGCATTGGATCTCGTGCCGATCGCGCTGGTGCAGAACTTGGCGCGCGCTCTCGCTGAACTGGGGGAGCTCGGCGTGATGCGCATCGGGCTTGAAGGCAGCGCTGCCAGCACCCTGGAAGCCGAACCGTTGACCGGGGCGCTGGCGATTGTGCTTGGCGCCGAAGGTAAGGGGTTGAGGCAACTCACGCAGGAGCATTGCGACCGGTTGTGCCGCATTCTGACCCCGGGACCGCTGGCCAGCTTGAACGTGTCCAATGCCGCAGCGGTTGCCCTGCATCTGTGCGCCATGCGCCGCTAGATGCCGCCTTGGCGCGTGTCAGCCGCGCCAGATGGACAGGTGATCAGCCACCTTCGGGCGGGGCTTGTCGGGGGCTGAAGAGGTGGGCGTGCCAAGACAGATGAAACCCAGAAGCTCCTCCTGCCCGGTCAGGCCCAGCCCGGTGACCAGCCCCTGATCGCGGGTCTTGCGGCCGCTCAGCATCATCGCGCCATAACCCATGGCATGCGCCGCCAGCAGGATGTTCTGGATCGCCGCGCCGACGGAGGCGTACTGATCGCGCTCCTCCACGCGCGGTTCATTGCGCTGCAGGCGTGCGACAACTGCCAGCAGTGTCGGTGCGCGCAGGGCCCGCTCGCGTTCGCGCTCCAACTCGGCCGGGCCGGCATCCGGCGAGGCTCGCGATTTGGCGGACTGGAACAGTGTGCTTAACGCGGTGCGGGCTTCGTCGGCGATCAAAATGAACCGCCACGGCCGCAGTTGCCGATGGTCCGGCGCAGTCACGGCGGCCGCGATCATGGTTTCTATCTCAGCCTGCGTCGGGCCGGGCGCAACCAACCGCTTTGGCGAGACCGAACGGCGGCCCGTCAGGCACTTGAGGAAACTTTGGGCAGTCTCGCGCGTGTCGCTCGCCATCTTGTCGTTCTGTGGCATGATGCGGCTCGTGATTTTGAGGCACCGTCGTTGGTACGAATGCCCAACCTATGAGCAGTTTCCCTTATGCGACAAGCTCCCACGCAACGGACACGCCGGGCTGCAGCGCAGCAGACAGGCATCGACGCACGCCGTGTCGGCCTGACCATCCGCATCGATTTCGGCTCCTTCGGATACCTCGGCCCCGGCAAGATTGCCCTGATGGAAGGGATTGCGAAGCACGGTTCTATCTCGGCGGCAGGCAAGGACATGGGCATGTCCTATCGGCGCGCGTGGTTGCTGATCGATGAAATCAACCAGATCTTCAGCGAACCGCTGGTCGAGAAGCAGACCGGTGGGACGGGCGGTGGTGGCGCCAAGTTGACCGAGTTCGGCGCCGACGTCGTGACGCGCTACCGGGCGATTGTTGCGGCCGCGATGGCGGCGGCTTCTGCAGACTTGAAGGCCATGAAAGCCGCGCTGCCGGAGAAACCCAGGTCAGACTGACGCGTAGAGTACTGCGCGGTCTCGGAAAGCAGCGCATTCAGGGCTAGCTTTCTCCCCGTCCATGCGATACATTATATCAATATTTCTTGAATTATTGAGATGGCAATGGAAGAACCGCAAGCTCTTGAAGCTTTCTCGGCCCTGTCGCAGGAGACGCGGCTGCGCATTGTCCGACGGCTGGTGATCGCAGGGCCCGAAGGATTGTCGGCCGGAGCTATCGCCGAGGCGATGGATGGCGCCTCGTCCTCGCGCATGTCCTTTCACTTGAGCCACCTCGAGCAAGCCGGACTGGTGGTCTCGCGGCGAGAAGGTAGATCGATCATCTACAGCGCGGCGCTGACTAATCTGGCCGCGCTCGTTGAATTCCTGATGCGTGATTGCTGTCAGGGCCATCCCGAGGTGTGTGGGCCAGTCATAGCCGCGATGCCCTCTTGCTGCGGTCCAGCTGAACGGAGCAACTCGTGAACGTCACAATCTATCACAATCCGAAATGCGCTACGTCTCGCAATACGCTGGCGATGATCCGTAACGCGGGTATCGAACCTCACATCATCGAATATCTGAAGACGCCGCCATCGCGGGCGATGCTGGCGCAGTTGATCGCGCAAATGGGAATCTCCGCTCGCGCCTTGTTGCGCGAAAAGGGAACGCCTTATGCCGAGCTCGGCCTTGGTGACGCTGCGCTGTCCGATGATCAGCTTCTTGACGCGATGATCGCGCATCCTGTGCTGATCAACCGCCCCATTGTGGTCAGCTCCAAGGGTGCCAAGCTGTGCCGTCCGTCCGAGGAGGTTCTGGATCTCCTGCCACCGCAGCAAGGCGAGTTCGTCAAGGAGGATGGAGAGCGCGTCATCGATGAGCACGGCCGCCGCGTGGCACCGGCGTGAGGGGAAAGTATGTCCACGTTTGAACGTTATCTCACCGTTTGGGTCGCCCTCTGTATCGTCGTCGGCATTGCGCTCGGCCATTTTCTGCCGGGCATGTTTCAGGTCATCGGTGCCGCCGAAATTGCAAAGGTCAATCTGCCCGTCGCGGTACTGATCTGGCTGATGATCATACCGATGCTGCTCAAGATCGATTTCGCCGCACTCGGCGAGGTCGGCCGCCACTGGCGCGGCATCGGCGTGACGCTGTTCGTCAACTGGGCCGTGAAACCCTTCTCAATGGCTTTGCTCGGCTGGCTTTTCATCGGGTGGCTGTTCCGGCCGCTGCTGCCGGCCGACCAAATCGATAGCTATATTGCCGGTCTGATCATCCTCGCTGCTGCGCCCTGCACCGCAATGGTGTTCGTCTGGTCGAACCTGACAAAAGGCGAACCACACTTCACGCTTTCGCAAGTTGCACTCAACGACGCCATCATGATTGTGGCCTTCGCGCCGATCGTCGGCTTGCTGCTTGGATTGTCGGCAATCATCGTTCCATGGGACACGCTCGTCCTATCGGTCGTGCTCTACATCGCCATTCCGGTCGCCGTTGCGCAGGTCGTGCGCCGCCGTGTGCTGGCCACGGGCGGTCAGGCAATGCTCGACCTATTGCTGGCGCGCCTTGGGCCAGTCTCGCTTGTGGCTCTGCTGGCGACGCTTGTGCTGCTGTTCGGCTTTCAAGGCGAGCAGATCATCGCTCAACCGATGATCATCGCGCTGCTCGCGGTGCCAATTCTCATTCAGGTCTATTTCAATTCCGGGTTGGCCTATCTCCTGAACCGGCTTTCGGGCGAGCAACATTGTGTGGCCGGGCCATCGGCTCTGATCGGCGCGTCCAACTTCTTCGAACTCGCTGTCGCAGCAGCAATCAGCCTGTTTGGTTTTCAATCAGGAGCGGCGCTTGCGACCGTCGTCGGCGTTCTGATCGAAGTGCCGGTGATGCTGTCGGTGGTATGGATCGTGAACCGTTCAAAAGGTTGGTACGAGAGCGGTAGCAGGCTGACACACTTCACGGGAGCGAAGCACTAGTCTAGGCGTGGCTCGCCTCGGCGTCGGCGCTGCTTTTGCTGCCCAGGCGGCGGTCGAGCGCGACGCTCTTGACCAGCGCATAAACCTGGCCGCCGCGCACGAGACCCAGCCGATCCACCGAGTAGCGCGTGAGGCGGGCCAGCAGAACATCGCCGCCGCAATCGAGCCGGATATCGATAGTTGGTCCGTCGCTCATGCCGATGTCGGTAACCTGCGCTGGGAATACGTTGAGCGCGCTGAGATCCTCCGGCAGCTTCTTCGCCAGCATGACGTCGCGCGCACCGACGCGCATTCGCAAGCTGGTCCCGACCGGTGCATCGAGTTGAGGCAGCTTCCACAACCCGCCTTTGGCGCGCAGCTCCGTCAAATCGTATTGCGCATCGTGGCGCTCCACCTGCGCCTCAATGATGGCGCCTGCCTCCGCTCGGCCCGTGACGGGCAACAAATCGAGGCGATGCATGATCTCGGCCGTCGGCCCGACAGCCGCGACCTTGCCGTCCGATAGCAGCACGAGTGTCGAGGCCAGTCGCGCGACTTCCGCGACCGAGTGACTGACGTAGACGATCGGCACGCGGCTCTGGTCGCGCAGCCGCTCGATGTACGGCATGATTTCGGCTTTGCGCGTTTCATCGAGCGAGGCCAGCGGCTCATCCATCAGCAGCATGCGCGGGCTGGCGAGCAAGGCGCGACCAATCGCGACGCGTTGCTTTTCCCCGCCCGACAGACGGCCCGGACGGCGATCGAGCACATGATCAATGCCGAGCAGATCCACGACGTTGTCGAGGTCGTCATGGTGGCGTTCAGTTCGCGGCGCGAACCAGCGGCCGTAGAGCAGGTTCTGGCGCACCGACATATGCGGAAACAAGCGCGCTTCCTGGAACACATAGCCGATGCGGCGCCGGTGTCGCGGCACGAAGATGCCCTTCGCGGTATCGACCAGAACGGTGTCGCCAACCTTGACCAGGCCTTCCTGAGGGCGCGTCAGGCCGGCAATGATGTTGATGAGTGAGGTCTTGCCGGATCCGGACCGGCCGAACAGCGCGATCAAGCCGTCACCGGCCTCGAACCGCGTCGCGAGAGAGAAGTCGCCCTGCTTGTGATGGACGTCGACGACCAGCATCACTCCACATCCAGACGCTTGTTGGCGGCGCGGGCCATCACCTCGGACACGACCAGGGCGGCCATTGCGATGGCGACCGAAATCAGGGTTAGGCGGAAGGCTCCAGCGTCGCCGCCCGGCACTTGCGTGAAGGTATAGATGGCTGAGGGCAGTGTCTGCGTCTCGCCTGGAATGTTGGAGACGAACGTGATGGTGGCGCCGAACTCGCCCATGGCCTTGGCGAAACACAGCACCATGCCGGCGAGAACGCCGGGAATGATCAGCGGTAGCGTGACGGTGAAGAACACCCAGGCGCGATTGGCGCCAAGCGTGCCGGCGGCTTCCTCAAGTCGGGTATCGACGGCCTCGATGGACAGGCGGATCGCCCGCACCAGAAGCGGAAAGCCCATGACGCCACAGGCCAGCGCCGCGCCGGTCCAGCGGAACGAGAAGACGATGCCGAAATAGTCGTAAAGGAAGGCTCCGATCGCTCCACGACGGCCGAACAGCACCAGCAGAATGTAGCCGGTGACGACTGGCGGCAGGATCAGAGGCATGAGGACGAGGCCATTCAGCAGTGAATGGCCCCAGAACTTGTATCTGGCGAGCAGCAGCGCCACGGCGATACCGATCGGCAGGCTGACCAAGGTGGCGACGGTTGCCACCTTGAGGCTGAGGCGAACGGCTGTCCATTCTTCCGGGCTGAGGGTCATCCAATCCATAGAAATTGCGCAGTACCCTCAGCTTCCGGATCGTATATGCCGCCTGCGGCTGGTCAGGTCAGGACCCGCTTGGGCCGAGCACGGTGAAGCCCTGGGCTTCGAACAGCGGCTTGGCCTTGTCCGACTTCATATATGCCAGGAACTCAGCGGCGTCCGGCGATTTCGCGTCCGCGGTCAGAGCGGCCGGATAGATGATCGGCGGGTGGGTATCTTCCGGGAAGGCGCCGATGATCGCGACGTTGGGATCGGCCGCGGCGTCCGTCTGGTAGACGATGCCGGCTGCGGCTTCACCGCGCGAGACGAGCAGAAGGGCCGCGCGCACGTTTTCTGCCTGTGCAACCTTGCCCGAGACGCTGTCCCATATGCCCAGCTTTTCCAGCGCGGCCTTGCCGTACTTACCGGCAGGCACGGCATCGACATTGCCCATGGCAAGGCGCTCATTGCCAAGCAACTTGGCCAGCTCAAAGCCCGGCTTGATCTCGATCTTCGTAGCTTTGTCCTTCGGCGCGATCAGTACGATGCGGTTGCCGAGCAGGTTGGAGCGCGTGTCGGCCTTGATGAGGTCCTTCTTGGCGACATAGTCCATCCACGCGAGATCGGCCGAGATGAAAACCTGGGCTGGCGCGCCGCTTTCGATCTGTTTGGCCAGTGCCGAGCTGCTGGCATAGGAAATCGAGGCTTTCTTGCCGGTTTCCTTCTGCCACTGCGCGTTGATGGCATCGAGGGCGTTCTTCATGCTGGCCGCAGCGAACACGACCACGTCCTTGTCCTGGGCGTGCGCTGGCGCAGGTGCCCACGCTAGGAGTGCTGCCGCTATCGCGCCAGCGCCACACAAAAGCCAGTTACGTCTACTGACGGTCATTTTGATCCTCCTACAGCCCCAAGCATCATGCACAGCAACTGCCCCCTACGAATAAAGCATCCGACGCTATGTTCAATCGGATATTTCGGCGGTGGCAATGTGCGACGCGGCAACCGTATTTTCGCGGTGTCCGCGGGGACTGTGGCTGAACGGCTCCAGTGCAACGATGCAGACCGCGCGTTCGGATATGTTGTGAATTTGCTGGTGATGAGATGTGGGCGCGCAGGAACTTTGCCACGACCCGTTGCGTCCCGCACCAGAATCAACAACTAGATATAGGTATCGTGGTTCTCGGGGCCTGTGTGGTTCCGAGCTAAGAGGGAACCCGGTGAGCCTGATGTCAGGCGATTCCGGGGCTGCCCCCGCAACTGTAAGCGGCGAGCTGCTGTCGACCAGTGTCACTGATGTGCGTTGCATCGGGAAGGCCAGACAGCAGCAAAGACCCGTGAGCCAGGAGACCTGCCGCGATTTCGCTTTTCGTCCTCGGGCGGGGTGTCCCGGTGGTCGCTTGCAGGCTCGTGGGCGCTGTTCCGCGCCATCCTTCATGCGTCCGCTCGGCTCCAGCCCACAACGCAAACTGGGTCAAGCCGCATGTCTCTCACTCTCGAATCCCGGTCCGGCGCAGCGGGCGCCAAAGCCGGTCCCCGTGCGATCGTTGCCGATAGCGTGCCTGCTGCAACGCTGGCTTATCAGGTCATTCGCCGCAACGGCTCGGTGACGCCGTTCGATCCGACCAAGATCACCATCGCGGTCACCAAGGCATTCCTGGCCGTCGAAGGTGGACGGGCAGCGGCATCGCGCCGGGTGCATGAGGTGGTTGAAGCGCTGACCGCGCAGATCGTCGCCGCTTTGACGCGTCGCGCCGACACCGGCCGCACGTTCCACATTGAGGAAATCCAGGATCAGGTCGAACTGGCGTTGATGCGCAGCGAGCACCACAAGGTGGCGCGCGCTTATGTGCTGTATCGCGAGGAACGGGCGCGCGAACGGGCCCAGGCCAAAGCGGCTGAGGCGACGGCACCCGCAGTCGCTATCAACGTCCGGCAGGCCGACGGCCGCCTGACGCCGCTCGATCACGGGCGCCTGGCAGGCATCATCCAGGAAGCGTGCGCCGGGCTCGCCGACGTCGAAGCCGAGCCGATTCTGGCCGAAACCCACCGCAATCTCTACGACGGCATCACGCTGGACGAACTGGCGCTGGCCCCGATCATGGCGGCGCGTACGCTGATCGAGCAGGAGCCGAATTACGCCTACGTCAGCGCGCGTCTGTTGCTCGACAAGCTGCGCAGCGAGGCGCTGTCGTTCGTTGCCGGACGTCCGGAACTGGCTACCCAGGCGGACATGACCACGCGCTATGCCGAGTATTTCCCGGCTTATGTCGCAACCGGCATCAAGGCCGAGCTGCTCGACCCGGAACTCGGACGTTTCGATCTCGCCCGCATCGCCGCCGCGATCAAGCCGGAGCGCGATCTGCAGTTCCAGTTCCTCGGGCTGCAGACGCTGTATGACCGCTATTTCCTGCAAACCAAGGGCGTGCGTTTCGAGCTGCCGCAGGCGTTCTTCATGCGCGTCGCGATGGGGCTGGCGATCCGCGAGATCGACCGTGAAGCCCGCGCCATCGAGTTCTACGACCTGATTTCGTCGTTCGATTTCATGTGCTCGACGCCGACCCTGTTTAACGCCGGCACGCTGCGCCCGCAGTTGTCGTCATGCTTCCTGACCACCGTCTCCGATGATCTCGACGGCATCTTCAAGGCGGTGAAGGACAACGCGCTGTTGGCCAAGTATTCCGGCGGTCTCGGCAACGATTGGAGCCGCGTGCGCGGCCTAGGCGCACACATCAAGGGCACCAACGGCCAGAGCCAGGGCGTGGTGCCGTTCCTCAAGGTCGCCAACGATACGGCCATTGCGGTCAACCAGGGTGGCAAGCGCAAGGGCGCGGTGTGCGCCTATCTCGAAACCTGGCACATCGACATAGAGGAATTTCTCGATCTGCGTAAGAACACTGGCGACGACCGTCGCCGCACGCACGACATGAACACCGCCAACTGGGTGCCGGACCTGTTCATGCAGCGCGTCTCAGAGGACGGGCAGTGGACGCTGTTTTCGCCGGACGAAACGCCGGACCTGCACGATCTCTACGGCGCCGCCTTCGCCGAGCGCTACGCCTACTATGAACAGAAAGCCGAGCGCATGGAAATGCGGGTCGCCAAGCGCGTCCGCGCGGTCGATCTGTGGCGGCGCATGCTGACCATGCTGTTCGAGACCGGCCACCCGTGGGTGACGTTCAAGGATCCGTGCAACATCCGCTCGCCGCAGCAGCATTGCGGTGTGGTCCACTCGTCCAACCTGTGCACGGAAATCACGCTCAATACGTCGGACAACGAGGTCGCCGTCTGCAATCTCGGCTCGATCAACCTTGCCGCGCATGTGACGGAGAAGGGGCTAGATCGCGCACATCTGGCGCGCACGGTGAACACCGCCATGCGCATGCTCGACAACGTCATCGACATCAACTTCTACACCATCCCCGAGGCGCGCCGCTCCAACCTGCGCCATCGTCCGGTCGGCATGGGCCTGATGGGCTTCCAGGACGCGCTGCACATCCAGCGTATTCCCATGAGCTCGGATGCGGCCGTGGCGTTCGCCGACGAAAGCATGGAGGCGATCAGCTATTGTGCGATTTCCGCGTCGGTTGATCTGGCGGAGGAGCGCGGTCGCTACGCCTCGTTCGACGGCTCGCTGTGGAGCAAGGGCATCCTGCCGATCGACTCGCTTGATTTGCTGGCGGAAGCGCGCGGCGAGTATCTGCGCGTCGATACGGCGATGACTTTGGATTGGGATACGCTGCGGGCCCGCGTTATCGACGTCGGCATGCGCAATTCCAACGTCATGGCCATCGCGCCGACCGCGACCATCTCCAACATCGTTGGTGTGGCGCAGTCGATCGAGCCGGCGTTCCGCAATCTTTACGTCAAAGCCAACATGTCAGGCGACTTCACGGTGGTGAATCCGTATCTCGTGCACGACCTGAAGGCGCGCGGCCTGTGGGACGAGGTGATGATCTCGGACCTCAAGTATTTCGACGGTTCGCTCGGCCCCATCAATCGCGTGCCGGAGGATCTGAAGGAGCTGTATGCCACGGCCTTCGAGATCGACCCGCACTGGCTGGTGGATGCCGCGTCGCGGCGGCAGAAGTGGATCGACCAGGCGCAGTCGCTGAACCTGTATCTGGCTGCTCCAAATGGCCGAAAGCTCGATGCGCTGTATCGGCTGGCATGGGAACGCGGCCTGAAGACCACGTACTACCTGCGCACGCAGTCGGCGACGCACGTCGAGAAATCGACGCTGAAAGGCACGGACGGCAAGCTCAACGCCGTGTCGGTCGGCGGTGGCATGCTGGCAGCCCCGGAAGAGACGGAGCGTCCGCCGGTGCTGGCCTGCTCGATCGACGACCCGACCTGCGAGGCCTGCCAGTAAGGATTGCAGCGACCCGCAGCGCCCGACCCTTTCCCAACTGGAGAGGGTAGGGGGGCGGAGCTTTGCCGTTACTCTCAAATTGAAAACTGGAGAATATTGATGCTCGACTGGTCCGACCCAGTTTCGCCCCCAAAGCCGACGCCGAGCCAGCCTGTAGCTCAGACGGCGGTTGCAGCAGACATGACAGGGCTTGGTGAGATCGAGCGTGGCGGCGCCCGCGTGTCGGTCGATGATAAGCGGATGATCAACTGCCGCGCCGACGTGAACCAGCTTCTGCCGCTGAAATACAAGTGGGCATGGGAGAAGTATCTCGCCGGCTGCAACAATCATTGGATGCCGACGGAAGTCTCGATGCAGGCTGATATCGCGCTGTGGAAGTCGCCTGACGGGCTGACTGAAGACGAACGCCGCGCAATCAAACGCAATCTCGGGTTCTTCGCGGCCTCGGAGTCGCTGGTCGCCAACAACATCGTGCTGGCCATCTATCGCCATTTGACCAACCCTGAATGTCGCCAGTATCTGCTGCGCCAGGCCTTCGAGGAGGCCGTGCACACGCATACCTTCCAGTACATCGTGGAGAGCCTGGGCCTCGACGAGGGCGAGCTGTTCAACATGTATCGCGAGGTGCCGTCGATCACCGACAAGGCGGCCTGGGCGCTGAAGCACACCAAGAACCTCGACGACGCCAATTTCGCCACCGGAACGCCGGAAGCGGACCAGAGCTTCCTGAAGGATCTGGTCGCCTTCTACGTCGTGTTCGAGGGCATGTGGTTCTACACCGGCTTCGCACAGATCCTGTCGCTGGGCCGCCGCAACAAGATGGTCGGGATCGCCGAGCAGTATCAGTACATCCTGCGTGATGAGAGCATCCACCTGAACTTCGGCATTGACGTCATTAACCAGATCAAGGCCGAAAACCCGCACCTTTGGACCAAGACGTTCCAGGACGAGGTGC
>JAEZBU010000233.1 GCA_023426855.1 Pseudomonadota bacterium
GGCACGTGCGCGATCTGCCGTCCAAAGATGGCTCGGTCGAGCCCGACAACGATTTCAACATGCACTGGGACGTCGACGGCAAAGCGACCAAGGTGATGAGAGAGATCGCCGACGCCGTCAAAAAGGCTGACAAGCTCATCCTCGCCACCGACCCTGATCGCGAGGGCGAGGCCATCTCCTGGCATATTCTGCAGGTGCTCGACCAGAAGCGCGTGCTGAAGAAGGGCGTGCCAGTCGAGCGCGTGACCTTCAACGCCGTCACCAAGCAGGCCGTTCTGGCCGCCATGAAGCAGCCGCGCCAGATCGATGCGCCGCTGGTGGATGCCTATCTCGCCCGCCGCGCGCTGGACTATCTGGTCGGCTTCACCTTGTCGCCCGTCCTATGGCGCAAGTTGCCGGGCGCCCGTTCGGCTGGCCGCGTGCAGTCCGTTGCCCTGCGCCTGGTATGCGATCGCGAAGCCGAGATCGAGGAGTTCAAGACCGACGAGTATTGGACCATCGAAGCGACGCTGGCGACCGGCAAGGGCGAGGAGTTTCCGGCCCGCCTGTCCGCGATTGCAGGCACCGCGCTGAAGAAGCTCGACATCAAGAACGAAGCCGACGCCACCGCCATCAAAGCCGCCATCGAGAAGGGCGACTTCAAGGTCGTTTCAATCGACAAGAAGGCAGTGAAGCGTAACCCTTACGCGCCGTTCGCCACCTCGACGCTGCAGATGGACGCCTCGCGCAAGCTCGGCTTCTCCGCTAAGCAGACCATGCAGGTGGCGCAGCGGCTTTATGAAGGTGTCGACGTCGGCGGTGAGACCGTCGGCCTGATCACCTACATGCGAACCGATGGCGTCACCATCGTACCCGAGGCGATCAGCGAGATTCGCGGGATGATCGCGCGCACCTATTCACAGAAATACGTGGCGCCGTTCGTGCGCGAGTACAAATCCAAAGCCAAGAACGCGCAGGAAGCGCACGAAGCCATCCGCCCGACCGACGTGACCCGCAAGCCGTCCGACGTCGCACGCTACCTGGAGAAGGATCAGGCGCGGCTGTACGAATTGATCTGGCAGCGCGCGGTCGCCAGCCAGATGGCCTCCGCCGAGGTCGAGCAGACCAGTGCCGACATCGAGGTGAAGGGCCGCGACAACAAGGTCTACACACTGCGCGCCACCGGCTCGGTGATCCAGTTCGAAGGCTTCCTCAAGGTCTACGAGGAAGGCCGCGACGAACGCCTGCACGCCACCAAGGGCAAGGACGACGTCACCCCCGATGAGGACGACACCAGCCGCCGCCTGCCGGCGCTGGCGCAGGGCGATCGCGTAACGGATCGAGAGATTCTGGCTGACCAGCACTTCACGCAGCCGCCGCCGCGCTTCTCCGAAGCGACGCTGGTGAAGAAATTGGAAGAGCTCGGCATTGGTCGTCCCTCGACCTATGCCTCGACGCTGGCCGTGCTGCAGGAGCGCGATTACGTCCGCATCGACAAGAAGCGGCTGGTGCCTGAGGACAAGGGTCGTCTCGTCATTGCGTTCCTGGAAGGTTTCTTCAAGCGCTACGTGGAGTACGATTTCACGGCTGATCTCGAAGACAAGCTCGACCTGATCTCCGACGGCAAGCTCGAATGGAAGGACGTGCTGCGTCAGTTCTGGCGCGAATTCACCGGCGCTGTGGACGAGATCAAGGAACTGCGCGTCGGCGAAGTTCTCGAAGCCCTCAATGAAATCCTCGGACCGCACGTCTTCCCGCAGCGCGAGGACGGCGGCGATCCGCGTCTGTGCCCATCGTGCAAGAGCGGCCGCTTGAGCCTCAAGATCTCCGGAAAGTTCGGCGCCTTCATCGGGTGCGGCAACTATCCGGAATGCCGTTACACGCGCCAGCTCTCCGATACCAGCGGTGGCGATGATGAAGCCGCCTCGCCCGATGGCAAGCTGCTCGGCATGGATCCCGAAACCGGATTGCCTGTAACGCTGCGCAAGGGCCGCTTCGGACCCTACCTGCAGCTCGGCGACGGCTCGGACGATGAGAAGCCCAAACGCTCCTCGATTCCGCGCGGCGTCGATGCGGCGTCCGTCGATCTGGAACTGGCGCTGAAGCTGCTGTCGCTGCCGCGTGAAGTCGGCGTGCATCCGGAAACCGGCAACATGATCACCGCCGGTCTCGGCCGCTATGGACCGTTCATTCTGCACGACGGCACCTACGCCAACCTCGAAAGCTTCGAGGATGTGCTGTCGGTCGGCATCAACCGCGCCGTCACCCTGCTGGCGGAGAAAGCTGCGGGCGGCGGCAAGAAGTGGTCGCGGCCCAAGGCCCAGGTTCTGAAAGATCTTGGCGAGCATCCGGATGGCGGCGGCAAGATTGAAGTGCTGTCGGGTCGCTATGGGCCTTACGTGAAGTATGGCTCGATCAACGCTACGGTGCCGAAGGGCAAAGAACCGGCAGCACTGACGGTCGCGGAAGCTGTCGAACTGCTCGCAGCGCGCGCGGCGGCAGGCGGCGGCAAAGCCAAGCGCGGCGGCAAGGCAAAGGCGCCTGCCAAGACGGCAAAGGCTGCGAAATCTGCGGCTGAAAAGGCGCCCGCCAAAGGTAAGGCTAAAGCACCGGCCAAGAAGGTCGCCAAGCCGCGCACCGCCAAGCCGAAGCAAGCGGCGGAGTAAATGCCAACGCGCGCGCCACGCCCGGATATCACCGCTGCGCCGGATCCCGTAACAGGCGGTCCGGCGTCATGCCGTCCGGAGGCATCGCGTCATGGCTCGTAAGCGCGGCGAACCGCACCCGCCGAAAGCGAAGGGCAAGACCAAGCCCGCCGCCGTGGGCGGAATGCCGACCAAAGACGAACTCCTCAAATTCATCCGGACCTCGCAGACCAAGGTTGGCAAGCGCGAGATCGCGCGCGCCTTCAACATCAAGGGCGGCGACCGGATCGAATTGAAGCGCCTGATCGCGGAACTGACAGACGAAGGCGTGCTCGCTGGCGATCGCAAAGCGCTACGCGGCAAGGGCTCCGTACCCTCGGTCAGTGTGCTGGAAGTCACCGGCCGCGACGAGGATGGCGATCTCGTCGCCGAGCCTATGGTGTGGGATCGCAAGGAAGGTCCGCGCCCCAAAATCCTGCTGCTCAAGCCCCGTCGCGGTGGCGCCTGGGATGACGCCACGCTCGGCGTCGGCGACCGCGTTCTGGCCCGCATCCGCCAGCTCGAAGAAGCCGATGTCGAAGGCTTCCGCCTGGAAGCCGAACCGATCAAGAAGCTGCCGCGTGAGAAGCGGCGCACGCTCGGCATCTTCCGCGCCTACGCCAAGGGTGGCGGTGTCATTGCCCCGATCGATCGCAAGGAGCTGCGCGACTGGCCGATCCAGCCCGGTGACGAAGGCGATGCGCAAGACGGCGATCTCGTCCGTTTCGACCTGCCGCGCCAGGGCCGTTTCCGCGTCCCCCACGCCCGCGTCATCGAATGCCTCGGCAATCCCAAGGATCAGCGCAAGATCAGCCTGATCGCGGTGCATGCGCACGGCATTCCGGATGAATTCCCCGAAGGCGTGTTGGCCGAACTCGACAAGCTGCCGCCGCTGCAAACCAAGGACCGGACCGATCTGCGCGATCTGCCGCTGCTGACCATCGATCCCGTAGACGCGCGCGATCACGACGATGCCGTGCATGCCGCGTACGACACCGATCCGCGCAACGAAGGTGGCTTCATCGTCACCGTCGCCATCGCGGACGTCGCCCACTACGTCCGCCCCGGATCGCGTCTCGATCGCGAAGCGCAGATCCGCGGCAACTCGGTGTATTTCCCCGACCGCGTCGTGCCGATGCTGCCGGAGCGCATCTCCAATGATCTGTGCT
>JAEZBU010000262.1 GCA_023426855.1 Pseudomonadota bacterium
ACGTGATATCGGCGACACGGTTCCAACCCATTGTATCAAACTCGTTAAAAGCCTTGCGGTTGCCGGCCATGTTCAGCGCACGAAGCGCCCGTAGCGCAGGATCACGAACAGCGGAACCAGCAAGGCCAGGATCGACGCGCTCCAGGTGAGCGCTGGCAACGCGTCGTAGATCCCGCGCTGGATCGTGAAGATCATGTTGAGGTACTTGGTCAGTAGCTGGCCGGCCACCAGGGCCAGGTTCATCAGGGATGCCATCAGCGCGAACCACGTGGCCCGGTGGGCAGGTGGCGCATAGATCGCAATCAGCGTCAGCATCGGAATCATGCTGACCTGGATCAGCGGCGATTGTGCCGCCGCGTCCAGGATGGCGATCTGGCGCGGACCGATGCCGAGCGTTTCCTGCGACCAGTGGAACGCCTCGTGCACCAGGATCAGGTTCGGGATGGCCAGCACCGCAGCCAGGATGGTCAGCCAGAGCATGACACGGGCGACCGGCTGGCGGGTGATGCTGTCAGACAGCAGCCAGGCGGCGATCAGCCCGATGGCGGCGCCAATCTGCTGCAAGACGCCGAAGAAGGCTTCGTCGAAGCCGAGCCGGTCGATGGTGAACCACTGATATCCGGCGCCGATGCCTGGCGTGGCCCGGAACGCGAAGATCACGATTGCCGCGTAGAAGATGCGCTTGCGGGTTTCCTCGTTAACGTCCGCGGTGACTCGCAACAACATCAGGATGACCACGGTCATCGAGATAATGAAAACCAGCTCCTGATTGAAGGGCAGGCCGGTGACGCCGAGGATGGTGACGACGGCTCCGAACGCGATGCCACCGCCGAGCAGCCGCCAATCCGTCGGCCGGCTCTCGGAGGTTTCGAGCCGCACCAGCAACGCCCCTGTCACCGAGATCAGCGGCACGATCAGCCCGAGCAGAAACACCGTCTCGTACGAAAGGATCTGCGCCAGATAGCCCGACAGCCATGCAACGGACAGGATGCCGAGCGACAGCGCCAGCCGGCCCATGACCTGCACCATGCCCAGGTCGCGATCGACGGCGGCTTTCTCCCGCGGCGAGCCATCGGGGTTTTCGCGCGACACCACCTCGGTGCTCATGGCGTCGGCGACGACGTCCTGCAGTACGACGCCGGTGACCGTGAGCAGCGAGGCCAGGATGTAAATCTTGTCGGGCGTGGCGAAGGTGATCCATTGGCCGGCAGCGCCCGCCAACAGCACCAATCCAGTCGCGACGAGCGCGGCACCCAGGAACACATAGATGCGTCGCTGCGACCCGAGGATCGGAACGGTATCGACCAACTCACCGAACACCATCTTGATGGTCCACGGCAGCGTCAGCCAGACGCCGAGGGCAGCAAGATCCTGCGCGGACAGGGTGAGCGAGTTCTTGACCCAGAAGCTGTCGGCAACCGCCGTGATGCCAAGTGCACCGTAGGCGAAATACACCATTAGCAACGGCAGATAGGCGACGCGGAACTCCCTGATCGGCGTAACGAGTGCCGCTTCTATCCGTGCGCGCCACGTCTCGTGCGTGTCGGACGTGCTGACAGTGCTTTCAGGTACGGCCATGGGATGATGAACTCTGCGCAGCGCAATGCGTCGAAGCTGCAGCCGATCCGTTCTGGCCGGCAGCAGCTTTCAAATCAAAGCAGTCCGGCGGCTGTCAGCTTGGCCTTGAGCCCGGCCGCGGCTTCCGCCAGCATATCCGGATCGGTCGAGCGCAGCACGAGCTGGGTGCAGGGTTTGTTGTCACGGAAGGTCGGATAGCTGCCCATCGGCACGGTCGGATAAGCCTTCTGGTGCTCGCCGAACACGCCGGCGATGGCGCCTTCCGGCGAGTTGAGGTCGATGCTGACCGACTGCATCTTCTTGCCGGTGCGGAGCCGTGGCGTGACGGCATCAAGCATGACCTGCATGACGTTGGGGATGCCGGCCAGCGTGATGACGTTCTCGGTCATGAAGCCTGGGGCCACCGAGATCGAATTCTCGATCAGGTCCGCACCGTCCGGGATGCGGGCCATGCGCAGGCGGCCGGGCGTGATTTCGAGGCCGCGGCGCTCGTAATAGGGCTGCAGCAGCGCCATCGCGCGCGGGTCGACGTCGATCGACTTGTCGAACGCCTTGGCGATGGAATCGGCGGTAATATCGTCGTGTGTCGGGCCAATGCCGCCGGTGGTGAAGACATAGTCGTAGCGCTTGCGCAGCGCGTTCACCGCATCGACGATGTCGTCCTCGATGTCCGAGACGATACGCACTTCGCGAAGCTGAATGCCGATCGCGGTGCAATGATCGGCGATGTAGCCGATGTTCTTATCCTTGGTTCGCCCCGACAAGATCTCGTCGCCGATAACGATCACTGCCGCCGTAACCACGCCGTTGTCCGCCGCTGTTGTCATTCGCTTATGTCCTTCCTGCCCGTGAGTCCCGGGGCGCACATATCCGTCGCCGAGCATATACCGGATTGTCTTGCGTCGCTTCCAGCCCCGGCATAGCTTCCCGCCCCATGCAATTTCCAAGTCCCCTGGCCCGCGGCCGGCTCATCAAGCGATACAAGCGGTTCCTTGCCGATGTCATGCTCGACAGCGGTGAGCAGGTGACGGCAACCTGCCCGAATACCGGTTCGATGATCGGGCTGACCGAGCCTGGATCGGTTGTCTGGTTGTCTAAAAGCGATAGCCCGACGCGCAAGTACCGGCATACCTGGGAGATGGTCGAGGCCGATTTGGGTGACGGCCCCTCGCTTGTCGGCATCAACACCAACAAGCCGAATGCGCTGGTCGCGGAGGCCATTGCGGCGGCGGGCATAGCCGAGCTGTGCGGTTATCCGGAGCTCAGGCGCGAGGTCAA
>JAEZBU010000318.1 GCA_023426855.1 Pseudomonadota bacterium
GGCAAGGCACCATTCCGTTCGACGAGTTGCCGCAAGAAGTTGACCCGCCGCAGGGCGCGATCGGCACCGCCAACGCGCGCATCGTCGGGGACAATTATCCGCATCTCATCACGCACGACTGGGAGCCCGGCTACCGCCAGCGGCGTCTCAACGAACTCGTCATCGCGCGATCCGCCCACGACATGGAAACCATGAAGTCGGCGCAGCTCGACGTGTTTTCGCCCGCGTTCGCGGAGTTGAAGCCGTTGATGGTTCAGGCGGCGCGCGCAACGGCCGGTGAAAACAGCGCCGTTCTGGACCAGCTCAGCGCCTGGGACGCCACGATGCGCGCGGAGATATCGGAGCCGCTGATTTTCATGGCGTGGCTGCGCGCGGCCGTGCGCGGCATTTTCGAGGATGATCTCGGCACCGTATTTGCGCAGTTCAATACGCCGCGTGCGCCTGCCATGATCCGTCTGCTGCGCGGAGAAGCAACAAGCCGCGACTGGTGCGACGACCGCCGAACGGTTGAGAAGGAAGACTGTGGGCTTATTCTCTCGCGCGCTCTGCACACCGCCCTCGCCGATCTCGAACAGCGGTACGGCAGAGACCGTACCAAGTGGAGCTGGGGGGCGGCGCATGTCGCGTTTGGCGAGCACCAGATCCTCGGCCGCCTGCCGGTGATCGGGTCTTTCTTCAATATCGGCAAGGCGTCGCCGGGCGGGCCGTACACGCTCAACCGCGGCGTGGTCACATTCGGACTGGAGCCGCCCTACCTCAATCGCCACGCTTCGACGTTGCGGGCGATCTACGATCTCGGCGACCTCGATCGCTCGCTCTACATGCAGCCGACGGGGCAGTCCGGCAATCCGTTCTCGCGCTATTACCGGACCTTTGAAACGCCTTGGTCGGAGGGCGCCTACATAGAAATCCCGAGCAACCGCCAAACCATCGAGGCCAGCGCCATCGGCACCTGGCATCTTTTGCCGGCGGCTGACGTCGGTAAGTAGCGTGGCTGATCACACCGCCGCTGGCTTGAGCGCCTTCGTCAAAAACATCGCGAAAAAGAGCGCCGATGCCGCCAGCACCATCAGCGAGCCGATGATCGCAAAGATCGGGATGTGGTGATACTGCGCCAATGGCAGGCCGAAGAGAAAGATCGGCGCGCCGACCAGCATCAGCCAGAACTGCGGCACAGCCAGTGCCGGCTCGCGCAAGCCTGGCCACAGCCGGTGCGTGAACCCGAAGAAGCCGTGCATGACGAAGCCCACCAGATTCAGATGGGCGTGCAGGTGCATGTATCGGAAGTCCTCCATGATGCCCATTCCGATGCCCAGAATGATGCCGAGCGTCAGGTATAAAAGCGCAACGCCGAGGTAAAGCGTGTCGAGCCGAGCCGCCATGATCGGAGTCCTTTGCAAAAGGATCAGTTAACTGACGACCAGACTGGTGCTCCCTAGCGTGCCCTGATGTCAATGGCTCGCAAGCGGCTTGGCAGCCGCTGCGTTCAGAACGGTTCGCCCGGATCGAACTTCGGCCGCCGCTTTTCCTTGTGCGCCGCCACGCCTTCGCGCAGCTCAGGGCCGGAAAAGCCGAGGAACTCCATCGCCAGTGACGCATCGAAGGTCGGACCAGCCATCCGCAGCCAATTGTTCAGCGCATGCTTGGTCAGGCGCAGTGCCGACTGCGGACCAGCCGCCAGCCGCTCGGCAACCTGCAACGCATGCTCGACGACTTTGTCGTCGTCCACGACTTTGGAAATCAGTCCGATGCGCTCGGCTTCCTCACCAGTCAGCGGCTCGCAGGTGAGAAGGTAGTATTTGGCCTTCGCCATGCCGCACAGCAGAGGCCAGATGATCGCGGCGTGATCCCCGGCGGCGACACCGAGCCGCGTGTGTCCATCGATGATGCGCGCGCGCCGCCCAGCGATCGTCACGTCCGCCACCATGGCCGCCGCCAGCCCGGCGCCGACGCACGGGCCTTCGATGGCCGCCATCACGATCTTGGAGCAATTGATCACGTTATAGACGAGGTCGCTCGCCTCCTTCCAGACGCGGCTGCGCACTTGCCAGTCGTCAGCCATGCGCTCGATCATCGCGAAGTCGCCGCCGGCGCTGAACACCCCGCTCTCGCCGCGCAGCACAACCACCGACGTATCGGGATCGCGGTCGATGTCGCGCCAGACATCAGCCAGCTCGCGATGGCCCGCCTCGTCCAGCGCATTGAGCTTACCGGGATTGGACAGGATCAGCTCCAGCACGCGCGGCCGGGGACGGGCGAATTTCAATGCCGTGTAATGGGCATAACGATCGGTCATCGAAAGGACTCCTTGGCGGCGATTGCGACGGCGGCCGGACAGT
Source organism: Pseudomonadota bacterium (assembly GCA_023426855.1). Taxonomy (GTDB): domain Bacteria; phylum Pseudomonadota; class Alphaproteobacteria; order Rhizobiales; family Hyphomicrobiaceae; genus ZC4RG25. The sequence goes on from JAEZBU010000318.1 coordinate 2,340, forward strand.
CCACAGGCCGTCATCAGGGTGTTGCCTGCCTGTGGACTAACATGCCCTCACCTGTTGCGCATCTGGTACAGATATTGGCCGACGAAGGATGAAACGCGGCTGCCGGGTTGCGGTGGCATCAGAATTCTCTTTGATCGCGGTTTGGCCGCAAATCCGGGACACCGTCAGCGGCAGGAGGGGTCGGTTCGTGAAAAAGCTCATCATCGGCTTGGTCTGCGCGACGGTCGTCATTGGCGCCGGCATCGAGCACGCGGCGTCGGTCTCGGTTCCCTCCGACAGCGCCAGCCCGTCAGCGGTGCAGGCCGTCGATCCCGGCCCCGACGTCTGGCCGAAGACGGTCGATGAATTCCTGGCCGGCAACTACCTGCAACGCGCCGACGTCGTGCTGACCCGGCGCGAGTGGGACCCCACCTCCTATGTCATCCGCTGGGCCACTGGCTCGCCGTTCTCGCACACCGCGATGATTTTCACCGGTCCAGCCCACGAACAGGGTATCGGCAGCACGTTCGTCATCGAAGCCGCGAGCGGCGGTGTCGACCTGAACAACTTCCGTTCCTACGTCGAAGACGACAACACGATCGTCGCCATCAAGCGGGTTTCCGGAGACTGGTTTGATCCTAACAAGCAGGCGCGCGTGCGCGGGCTTCTGCTCGAGAACATCAAGGCGGAGTACAATTACTGGGCGATCGCGCGCATCGTGCGTGACATCTGGTTCGGCATTCAGAAGACCATCGAGGGCCAGGAAGAGACCGTGGAGGCCTTCCGCGAACGCGAGTGGAAACCGCCGAATTCCTTCATCTGCTCAGGACTGGTCCAGGTCGGATTTGTCGAAGCGATTTCGGAATACGTGATGCAGCGTCAGCTTCCGCCTTGGGCGCTGAATGCCGTCGTGTTCCATCCGGAAGCGGCAAGCCGCCTACCGCCGCCAGAAGCGTGGGCCGATGCGCCGCCGGAGTTGATTGACGATGTCGTCCCCCAGTTCCGTGCGCAGCTCGCAACCGAGCTTGAAGCCGTGACACCGGAGGATATCGCATCCAGCGACAAGCTCGAGTGGCTGTACTTCATCCGCGCCGGCAAGGTGCACAAGATCAGCACCTACGACGAAGTGAAGAAGCTGATCGAGTAGTTCTCCAGCTACGGCGGTCTGGCGAAAATCTCAGAACTGGTAGCTCGTGCCGATCCTCACCACGTCGATCGACGTCTCGCCCCAATTGAAGCCGTGGATATTCGCGCCAAATTGCACCACGGAATGAGCGTCGGAAAATTGATAATGCAGGTACTCCAGCCGCATAAGCCAGTTCCCGGCCGCCAACTTCCAGTCGACGCCGCCTCCGACGACAAAGCCATTGAGGGTCGTGTCCACCGACGTTGTGCGGCAGTTCGGGCACCCACCAACTCCGGCGTTCATGCCTTGATAGCTGATGTCGGCCCAGGCGATACCGCCGGTGCCGTAGAGCAGAACCGCGGGGGTCGCGAGAAAGCCTAAGCGGCCACGGAGGCTGCCAAACCGGTTGATATCGTTTGACCATTCGAGACCTCCGGATCCTACCGGCGTACCGTCCCAGAGCAGATTGGGTGCGCTGGCTTGGTCAGCAATCCTCGTCCAGTTGAAGTCGGCCTCGAGGCCGGCCACCCATGAGGAGGAGAATTGCCAAGCGCAGCCGCCGTACAGGCTGCCAACTAAAGTGGCGTCGCTGAGCGATCCTGCAGCCGGAGCCTGATCTCCAGAAAAACTGCCTGTCGTTGAAACATCCTGGTCGTTCCAAGCACCGCCGACGCCGGCGCCGAGGTAGCAGCCGGTCCGAGAAGAGGCAGATGCAGGTTGGATGAAGATAGCGACGCAGATCATCGTCGCGATGCTGAATAAGCTGGCTTTAATCACGATCCCCCATTTTCCGGTCGGCTGACTATTGGCCGACCAGAACCCGAGCGATCATTTCACGAAATGTCGATTCGGGGGGTGCCTCAATATCGCATTGTAGGTCACAAAAACGATAATCGCGGACTGAAAACGTGCAGCGGTTGTTGGAACATCTATCCAGCAGCCAGCGCCCGCACCTGCCCCAGCAGCGCAGCATCGAGGGTCAAGCCATCCCGACCTGCAGCCTCCCGAAGCGCCAGACGACGCGTGCCGGGCAGCCGTGCGCCCTCATCCGATGCGATCGCCTCGGCCAGATCGCCGACGCGGGCGAGGAAGGCATCTGTGCCCGCGAAGGCACCGGGATCGATGGCCAGCATGAGCTGCCCGACACCGGGAGGCGCGCCCTTGTCGTCGAAGAACGACGTTGCCTCGAACGCGAAGTTGGCACCCGTCACCGCAACGGCCAGAACCTCGACCATGAACGCCAGCGCCGCGCCTTTGGCGCCGCCGAGGGGCGTCAGCGTGCCCTTTAAAGCCGCTTTGGAATCCGTGGTCGGCTGACCGGTCTCATCAAAGGCCCAACCTTCCGGGATCGGCTCGCCCTTCTGCGCCGCCACCATGATCTTGCCGCGCGCCACCTGGCTGAGCGCGAGATCGACGACGATCGGCGGCGCATTCCGCTGAGGTGCGGCGAAGGCAATCGGGTTTGTGCCGAACACAGCGCGCTTGCCGCCCCAGGACGCCATCGCCTGCGGCGTGTTGCCCAGAATGAGCGCGACCATGCCCTGCTCAGCCAGTCGCTCAACCGCGCGGCCCGCGACGCCAAAATGGTGCGAGCGCACGAAACCCGCCGCGGCCAGACCGTTGGCCTTTGCCATCTCCGGCAGGCGCGCGATCGCGGCATCCAGCGCCGGATAGGCAAACCCGTTGGCGACATCGACCAGCAGGCTTGCCGGACGCGTCTGGTTCAGCACGGGCGTGGCATGGCCATCGACCTTGCCGGCCTTGGCCTGCGCGGCATAGCTCGGCACGCGGCTGAGCCCGTGCCCCTTCTGGCCGTCGATTTCCGCCTGCGCAAGCGCGCGCGCCACCGATAGCGCATTGGCCTGGCTGGTGCGCGAGGCGACCAGCGCACGGGTGATCAGATCTTCCAGTTCCGCGGGCGTCATCACCGTCATGCCTTCAGGGCCTTCAATTCGCGCCGCACGTTCTCGACCGTCATCGTGCTGACGCGCATGTTGGCTTCCAGCGTAACGCCGGCGACATGCGGTGTGAGGATGACATTGGGCACGTCGCGGAAGATGGCGCCAGTCTCCTTGTCGATCGGCTCTGCGGTGAACACATCGACCGCCGCGCCGGCCAGATGCCCTGATCGCAGTGCGTCCGCCAACGCCGGCTCATCCACGACACCGCCGCGCGCCGTGTTGATCAGGACAGCGCCCTTTTTCATGCGCGCCAGTTCCTTCGCGCCGATCAGCCCGCGTGTTTCCGGCGTCAGCGGACAATGCAGCGTGACGATGTCGGACGTTTCCAGCAGCTCATCCAACGATAGCCGAGTAGCTTTCTCCCACACGTCACTGTCGGCCGGGATGAAACCGTCATAAGCGACGACCTCCATGCCCATTGCGCGTGCTCTCTCGCCGACGATCTGGCCGATAGAACCGAAACCGATGACGCCGAAGCGGCGCCCCGCATTCTCATGACCACCGCTCATCTCGACGCGTGGCCATTCGCCAGCAACCAGGCGCTGAGAGCTGAAGAACATCGGGCCGCGCGGCAGCACCAACGCGGCGGCGATGACATACTCCGCCACCGATACGGCGTTGGCGCCGATGGCCGGACAGACCGTGATGCCGCGTGCCTTGCAGGCCGGCATGTCGATATTGTCGAGCCCGACGCCGAGACGGCCGATCACCTTCACATTCGCGGCCTTGTCGAGCAAATCCGCATCGACCTGCGTGCGATTGCGGACGACCAATGCGACGGCATCGGCTGCAAGAGCTTGCAGTTCCTCTGGCTTCGACCACAGCGCCGGGTCGTGATGCACGGAATAAT
>JAEZBU010000321.1 GCA_023426855.1 Pseudomonadota bacterium
CTCTTTCTGTTTCTGTGTCAGCATCAGATCTGAAGCCCCATCCCGAAGAGAATCCATCCCGTACAAAGCATGAACGACGATAGCCGTTCAGCACTTGTTCTGCAAGTGGTTCGTTCCGTTCTCATCGAGAGGCTGAATTTCAGAAGTCCAGAAGCAGGACCGGGACCTGCGTGCCGGCGTCCAATGCGGGCGCATTCGGCGGTCGCACCAGCAGTGCGTTGGCGTCCGACAAAGTCCTGACGAGGGAGCTGTCCTGCGATCGCGTCGGCCGGACAACGTGGCTGCCATCCTCACCCAGGCCGAGTATGGCGCGCATGTAGTGTTGTCGAGGACCGTTGGCCTCGACGACCTCGGTGAGCTGCGCAGTAACAGCAGCAGCCTCCACACGGGGCAGGCCGAGCATCTCGCGGATCAACGGCACCAGGAACACGCGCGCACAGATCAGCGCCGACACCGGATTCCCCGGCAGTCCCATAACGCGCTGCGCGCCAAGGCGGCCGAACAGCAGCGGTTTGCCGGGCCGCATATCGATCTTCCAGAACGCCAAGCTCATGCCGAGCTCTTCCAGCACCGGCCCGACGAGATCATGATCACCGACCGACGCACCGCCAATGGTGATGAGGATATCGGCGTCGCGCGCTGCTTCGATGTGGGCGGCAAGGCTCTCGCGCGTATCCTTGGCGATGCCGAGCAGGCGCGTTTCGGCGCCGGCCTGTGCTGCCAAAGCGGCGACGCCGAGCGGGTTCGAGCAGACGATCTGGCCCGTCGCCGGCATCTTGCCGGGTTGGACCAGTTCATCGCCGGTCGCCAGGATGGCGACGACCGGGCGACGACGCACATTGAGTTCGCCGTGGCCTCCGGCGGCAGCCAGCGTCAGCTCACGTGCACCGAGGCGCCGGCCGGCCTTGAGCAGCTCATCGGATTCGCTGAAATCGCCGCCACGCGGGCGAATGTTGAGCCCCAGATCGGTCTTGCCTTCGCGAATGATGACCGCGCCGTCGGCGGCGTCGGTGTTTTCCTGGATGACGACGGTGTCGGCCCCTTCCGGCACCGGCGCGCCGGTGAAGATGCGCACCGCCTGTCCGGCTTCCAAACGACCGGGGAACGGATGTCCCGCTGCCGATTGCCCAACTACAGACAGCCGCATCGGCAGGACCGACAGATCGGCGGATTGCACCGCATAACCATCCATCGCGGAGGCATTGAAGGGCGGCTGGGTCAAGCGGGCAACGATCGGCTCGGCGAGAATGCGGCCCATGGCCTGCCCGATCGGCACGGTCTCGGCCGGTATCGCAGCGACGTCCGCGAGAACCCGTTCCAACGCCTCGGCAACCGATAACGCCATGCTCGCCTAGCCTTCCGCTTTGTCGTCGGCGCGATAGATGCCGGACCGGCCACCGGATTTCTCGATCAGCCGGATGCCGCTGATGGTCATCGCGCGGTCTGCTGCCTTCAGCATGTCGTAGATGGTCAGGCAGGCGACGCTGACCGCCGTCAGTGCTTCCATTTCGACGCCGGTTTGCCCGGTGACCTTCACTTCGGCGGAAACGAGAATACCGGCTGGTTGTTTCTGCGGCGCGAACGTCACGGTCGCCTTAGTGATCATGAGCGGATGGCACAGCGGAATGAGCTCATGCGTCCGCTTCGCCGCCATGATCCCGGCGATGCGCGCGGTGGCGAGAACATCGCCCTTCTTGGCGTCACCGGCCTCCACCAAGGCCAGCGTCTCCGGCAGCATGGAAATGAAGCCCTCCGCCCGGGCCGTGCGATGAGTCGCGGCCTTGTCCGAGACGTCGACCATCCGCGCCTCGCCCTTGTCGTTCAAGTGCGTGAGCGGGCCTTGGCTCATCCGGCCGTCCTTTCGGTCGCGTCGAGGCCGAGAAGCGTGCGTGTCGCGGCCGTAACGTCGGCCTGCCGCATCAGGCTCTCGCCGACCAGGAAGGTGTTGACCCCGACGTTGGCGAGCCGGGCGATGTCTGCTGGCGTAAAGATCCCGCTTTCGCCGATAACGATACGATCCGGCGGCACCATGGGTGCAAGCTGTTCGGTCGTTGCCAGCGTCGTCTCGAAAGTCTTCAGGTTGCGATTGTTGATGCCGATCAGCCGGCAATCGAGCTTCAGCGCGCGCTCCATCTCGTCGGCGTCATGCACCTCTACGATGGCGTCCATACCATAGGCATTAGCGGCGGCGGCGAGATCGCTGGCGATCGCATCATCGATCTGGGCCAGGATGATGAGGATGCAATCGGCACCCCAGGCACGCGCCTCGGCGACCTGGTAGGTGTCGAGCATGAAGTCCTTGCGCAAAGCGGGCAAGTTGGTCGCTGCGCGGGCTTCGGTCAGAAAGGCGGGCGCACCCTGGAACGACGGCGTATCAGTCAGCACCGACAGGCAGCTTGCGCCACCGGCCTCGTAAGCGCGAGCGAGGTCAGCGGGGACGAAATCGGCGCGGATCAACCCCTTTGATGGGCTCGCCTTTTTGATCTCGGCAATCAGCGCTGGCCTTCCGGCCTGCAAATGATCGACGATCGCGCCAGCAAAGGGGCGCACGGGTGGCGCTTCGCGCGCCGCGGCGTCCATTGCGGAGTGCGGCCGCGCCGCCTTGGCGACGCGTATCTCTTCCAGTTTGTACTGCGTGATGCGGTCCAGGATGTCGGTCATGAGGTCTGAGTAGCTGGTCGAGCGTGGAAAATACAGTCTGGGATCATAGCCGCAGGCTCGCAGTATCGCCGCATAGAAATGGTTAAAGGCGTCCGATCCGGAAATCACCGCGGGAGCGAGGCATCATGATCTCAATCAAGCTGACGAGCGTGATCGTCGACGATCAAGCCAAGGCACTGGCGTTCTATAGGGACGTGTTGGGCTTTGCCGTCAAGCAGGACATCCCGATGGGCGGCGCGCGCTGGCTGACCCTAGTATCGCCGGCCGATCCCAATGGCGTCCAGCTTCTGCTCGAACCGATGGGCTTTCCGCCCGCGCGGACTTATCAGAAAGCGCTCCATGACGAAGGCATCCCGCTGACGGCGTTCGCCGTCGACGACGTCCAGGCAGAATACCAGCGCATGAGCAACCTGGGTGTCGCGTTCAAAGGCGAGCCAACCACCGGGCCGGGGCCGGTCACTGTCATCCTCGACGACACCTGCGGCAACTTCATCCAGCTCTTTCAGCTCGCCTGACGCCTCAGCAGATCACCCCCGGCCATTGCTGACGGCAACCAGGCGTTCCAGGGCCTTGGCTGCCGCGCCACTGTCGATCGCCTGCGCGGCCAGGGCGACACCATCCTGCAAGGTCTGCGCCTTGCCACCAACCACCAGCGCCGCCGCCGTATTCAGCAACACGATATCGCGGTACGGACCAGCCTCGCCGGCCAGTACCGAGCGGATTGCCTCGGCGTTATAGGCCGCGTCGCCGCCCTTGAGATCAGACAGCTTGGCCGGTGCCAAGTCAACCTCGGCCGGCGTGATTTCAAACAACCGGATCGCGCCGTCCTTGAGTTCAGCGACATCGGTCGAGCCTGTTGTCGTCAGTTCATCCAGCCCGTCATGGCCGTGAACGACCCAGACATGCTCGGCCCCGAGGTTCTTCAGCACGTGCGCGATCGGCTCGACCCACTGCCATGAGAACACACCGACCACTTGCCGTTTCACGCCCGCCGGATTGGAAATAGGACCAAGCAGGTTGAAGATCGTGCGGATGCCAAGTTCCGCGCGGACGGGCGCCCAGTTCTTCATGGCCGCGTGGTGCATCGGCGCCCACATGAAGCCGACACCGGCCTTGGCAATGCAGTCGGAGATGGTTGGAGGTGGAACATCGAGTTTGACACCCAGCGCGCCAAGCACGTCGGAGGCCCCGGAAATCGAGGAAACCGAGCGATTGCCGTGCTTGGCAATGGACAAGCCGGCTCCGGCAGCGACCAACGCCGAGCAGGTCGAAACATTATAGGTGCCGTGCCCGTCGCCGCCGGTGCCGACGATATCGACGGCGCCCGCAGGCGCTTCCACCGGCGTCATTTTGGAGCGCATCAGCTTCGCCGCGCCGGTGATTTCCTCCACCGTTTCGCCGCGCACCCGCAGCGCCATCAGGAACGCACCCATCTGGGCCGGCGTCGCGATGCCCGACATCATGAGTTCGAGCGCTGTGCTGATTTCTTCCGTTTCCAGCGTGGCCCCGGTCGCCACCTTCTGGATCAATCGCTTCAATTCGTTGGTAGGCATTGGAATTCCAGCTTTTGTCAGGCGGCTTGAGCGGCGCGGGCATTGCGGCGGCGTGGGCTCATGCCAGCCAGCGCGAGGAAGTTAGCGAGCAGATCATGGCCATGCTGCGATGCGATGCTCTCGGGGTGAAACTGAACGCCGTGGATCGGCTTGGTCTTGTGCTGCAGGCCCATGATCAGACCGTCGGAGCTTTCCGCGGTCGATTCCAGGCAGTCGGGCAGGGTGGAGCGCTCGACGATCAGCGAATGATAGCGCGTCACCTCGAACCGACCGGGCAGATCCGCGAACAGCCCCTTACCGCCGTGACGGATGGTCGAGAGCTTGCCGTGCATCGGCAGCGGTGCGCGGATCACTTTGCCGCCGAAGGTCTGACCGATGGTCTGATGCCCAAGGCAGACGCCGAGCAGCGGAATGTCCTTCTCGGCAGCGGCCGCCACCAGATCGAGACAAATGCCGGCTTCGCTCGGCGTGCAGGGCCCCGGCGACAGCACGATCGCGGTCGGCTTCAGCCTTAGCGCATCGTCGACACTGAGTTTGTCGTTGCGATGTACCTCGCATGCGGCACCCAGCTCGCCCAGGAAGTGGACGAGATTGTAGGTGAAGCTATCGTAGTTATCGATCAGCAGAAGCATGATGGCGCGACCTTTGCCCGTTGCCTGAAACACGTGCTGTCACAGGCAGTCTATGTGCTGACTAGCACGGCCGGGTTGCACCGCTCAACCGCCCGGACAAACGGATCAGGTGCTGCGCGGGCTCACGACAGGCTTCGCGGGGTCACAAAAGCCGTCAACCGGCCGGCGGTGGGGCGGACTTCGGACCAGGTCTGTGTCTCGAACGTGAGTACGGCCAGCCCGCAGGTCGGGAACTTGATGGCCATGGTGGCGATATCGCGCTTCGATCCCGAACCAGCGAGATCCAGTGCCAGCGCCTGCATACCCGGATTATGGCCGATCATCATCACGTGCTGGAAGCCGGCACTCGTCTTGCGCAACTGCGCCAACATGAGCGTCGCGGGCGCCAGATACAACTCCGGATCGATGACAACCTGGGGCGACGGCGTGCCGAGATGCGGCAAAATCCGTTTCAGCGTTTGCCGCGTGCGGACGGAATCCGAACACAGAATGCCGTCGGGGTTGTCCTTCCGCTCCGCCAGATACGCGCCCATCGTTTCGGCGGCCTGCATGCCGCGCTTGTTCAGCGGACGATCATGATCGTCCAGCGAGAGATCATCCCACGACGACTTGGCGTGGCGAAGAAGCGAGAGCGTCAGCATGGGCGATAGTTGAGCTTCGTTCAGGTGCGAGAACAGATAGGTTGGTCCGCGGTTGGAAAAGTGCAAGCCGCATTTCCATGCTGCAGCGCCATAGTGACAAGTTTATCCGCAGCCCACGACGAACTGACGACGACCGCTAGCGGCTGTCACAGGGCGGCATTATTGTCTGACCGGCCCAGGACCGGCAGGGCGATACGCCTGCACTAGCTTCGGTCGGCAAAATGGGGGGACGAGATGGCGACCTTTGCGCGGTGGCTTTTCAGCATCGTCGTGGTTCTTGCCGTTACGGCTGGCGCAGTATGGACCGCCGTCAATTTTGCCCACCCCGAACCGCAGGGCCGTATCGTCATGGCGACGGGCGGCTCTGCCGGCACCTATCATGAACTCGCCACGACTTACCAAGCCGATTTGGCCCGCCACGGTGTAAGACTTGAAACTCGCGAGACGTCGGAAGGCTTTGCGACGCTGCGGGCGCTGCTCGACAGCAAGTCCGGCCTCGATGCCGGTTTCGTGAAGGGTGGTCTGGTCGGAAGCTTGCAGGGCCGGCTGGCCAGCGATCGGGCGCGGGAGTGGCATGGCAGAGAGCTGAGCAAGTTGCGCTCGGTCGGCCGCATGTTCCACGAACCGATCTGGGTCTTCACGCGCGGCACGCTACCCATCGAAAGCCTGCGCGATCTCGAAGGCCGCAAGATCCTGATTGGCAATCGCGGCAGCGGCGGCCGACGGGTGGTCAGGCAACTGCTCAGGGCAAACGGCGTCACGCCGGAAAACTCGACGCAGATCGACGAGGATTTGACGTCCGACGCTGCGGGAATCGTTACCGGCGATGCCGATGCCGCCATCCTGATCATCCCGGCCGATAGCGATAAGGTTCAAAAGCTGCTGCGCGTGCCGAATATCCGGCTGATGAACTTCGCGCCGGAAGCCGAGGCTTACACAAATCGTTTTCCAGCGCTGAGCAAGGTCGTGTTGCGGCGCGGCGGCGTTGAATTCGATCCGCTTATCCCGTCCGCCGACATCACGCTGCTGGCCACGTCGGCCGCGCTGATCGTTCGCGCCGATCTGC
>JAEZBU010000357.1 GCA_023426855.1 Pseudomonadota bacterium
CGCGCGCCAAAGGTGTTTGGGCCAAGCTCATCGTTTCGCGGCATGCACTGCGCAATGCGATGCTGCCGGTTGTGACCGTAATCGGACTGGAGTTCGCCTTCCTGATCGGCGGGCTCGTCGTGACGGAACAGGTTTTCAATATCAACGGAATCGGAAAGCTGTTCGTCGATGCAACGACCCGCGGCGACTTCAACCTGATTCAGGGTCTGGTGCTGTTCATCGCCACGATCTTCATCATCGTCAATTTGGTCGTGGACGTCCTGTACGGCTACCTCGATCCGCGCATTCGTCCGAGCTGAGGGTCTGGATATCATGGCTACAGCTTCAACCGTTTCGTCGCCCGCAGCCGCGACCACGCCCAGGCGCAGAAATCCGGTGCTGCAGTTCATCGCGCACCAGCCGCTGGGTGTGGCCGGCTTCCTGATCATTCTGATCTATACCGGCTGCGCGATCGGAGCGTCATGGGTTGCCCCGTATGATCCAGAGGCGATCGATTTTGCCGCGATGCTGAACGGGCCGAGCAGCGAACATTGGTTCGGTACCGATCAATATGGGCGGGATGTTTTCTCGCGGATCGTCTACGGCGCGCGCACGGCGCTGGCGGTCGGCATCGTTTCGGCGATCCTGGGCTGCACGGTCGGCGCGGTGATCGGCGCCACGTCCGGGTATTTTGGCGGGCGCATCGATACGATCATCCAGCGGTTCGTCGACATCATGCTGTCGTTTCCGATTATCGTTCTCGCCATGGTGGTGGTGACCGTGCTTGGAAAGCGTTCGATGTTCGGGATCGACCTGAACCTCATTGCAGCCATCGCGCTGCCAATCGTCCCGAAGATGGCTCGCGTCGCGCGCTCGTCGGCGTTGTCGATTGTCGCGATGCCGTTCATTGATGCCGCGCGTGCCGCAGGATTTTCGCACACGCGCATCGTGTTGCGTCACATTCTTCCGAATATCGTTGCGCCATATCTCATCATGGTGACGGCGTTCATCGCCCAAGCGATTCTGTTGGAGGCGAGCCTGTCGTTCCTGGGACTGGGCGTCACGGAACCGACGCCGGCGTGGGGGCTGATGCTGTCGGGCACGTCGGCCGATTTCTATCAGACGGCACCTTGGATGATCCTATTTCCGGGATTGGCCATAACTTTCGCGGTCTTTGCCTTCAACCTGTTCGGCGACAGTCTGCGCGACTGGCTCGATCCTAGATTGAAGGGCTGAGCGCTTACACGGCCGTGGTCCCTTTCGTCTGCCTTTCCTGCTCCGCTACGTCACAGCATTTTGCTGGATATGGGCGGCGATGCCCACGGATCGGCCTGACGATCGATGTCTGCAATCTCGGCAGCGCCGCTGTCGGTCGGCGGGTCATGCCGCAATTGCCAAGATCTCCTTTTGGGATAACGCATTGGTTTCCCGGCGCCGCTTTGCCGAGAAAGCCGAGAAGATCGTCCAATCAGCCGGCCGATAGTCGCCGCCCCAGCGCAGAGTCTGCGCGTCACCAATAGCCGACATTGGCCTTCCCAGCGATGGACCCAAGCAGTCTTGCAGCGCCGTTTCGATATTGCGTTGCACGGAGCAACCTCGGAAACGTCCATCGATCTTTATCGCACTGTCGGATGCGGATCACTTACGCGACCTCGATCGAAGCGTGACCTGAGGCATGTGAGAATGATCAGACTATGCGCTGAGCCTATGGCCGAGTGGATTGCAGATTGCATTGTGCGACAGTGCGAAGCGTAGGCCGCCGCCTGCCGGCAATATCAGCGCCTCGCGCCGGGACAGCTTGTGTCGATCATTCATCTCTTGACCTAAGCTATACTTGAGGTTCTATCACTGCGTCCGGCCTGCTTCGCGGGCTATAGCGCGCCGTTCGGCCAAGGCCGGTAGCGGCAATCAACATGTCGCGGCCGGATGGATATAAGAATGCGCTCCAAACCACCACTAATCCTTCTATTGGGGCTGGCCCCATTGATGCTCGCTGCCTGCGATGCATCGGACCAATCGCAGGCGGCTGCCATGCCGCCGCCGGCAGTCAAGACGCTTGCGTTGGTACCCGAAGATGTGCCGATCCTTAAGGAATACCCGGGGCGGCTTGCTCCCATTCGCCTTGCAGAAGTGCGCGCGCGCGTTTCCGGTATCGTCCTCGCTCGCAAGTTCGTTGAAGGCAGCGATGTGACAGCCGGTGATGTGCTGTTCGAGATTGATCCGGCTAAGTTCAAGGCAATGGTTGCATCCGCCGCGGCCCAGCTCGCTCGAGCCGAAGCAGCATTACTGCTCGCTGCTCAGCAAACCGACCGCGTTCAGCGCCTCTTGGTAACGGACGCCGCAAGCAAAGACAGATTTGACACCGTTCTGGCCGCTCGCAAACAAGCTGAAGCCGAAGTCGCACTCGCCAAAGCCAACCTCCAGAGCGCTGAACTCGATCTGAGTTATGCTTCTGTTCGGTCTCCCATAAGTGGTCGCATCGGCTCCGCACTCGTGACCGAGGGCGCCCTCGCGAGACAAGAGGATGGCACACAGATGGCCATCATTCGCGATCTAAGCTCGGTCTATGTCGATTTCACAGCACCGTTGGCCGACCTAGAGAACTTGAATGAGGAATTTGCGGGTAGGCCGAATAGGCAACCAGATTCTGAGGGCGCAGTGGAGCTCGTCATGAACGACGGCAGCGTCCACGCGCTGCGCGGTCGGCTGTTGTTCACGTCGGCTGCCGTGAACGAAAGCACGGGACAAGTCGCCTTGCGGGCAGAGTTTGCAAACGCCGAAGGTAAACTGCTGCCCGGCAGCTACGTTCGCGTTCGCATGACACAGGGCATCGCGCGCAGTGCGTTGCTTGTGCCGCATCGTGCGGTTCAATGGGATACGCTCGGGCAGGCGCGAGTCATGACCGTTCGAGAGGGCTTGGCCCACCTGCAGCCGGTCACCACGGCGCACTCAGTGAATAGCCGCTGGCTGATAACGGAGGGCCTGAAAGCAGGTGACAGCGTCATTGTCGACGGACAGGACCGGGCGATCCCCGGCAGGCCCGTGGGCGCAGAGCCGGTCAGCCAGCAGAATCCCACCTAGCTTTCCGAGATTATCTCACGTCGCACGGCGCAACTGTTCAGCAATCCAGAAAGCCTTCGATATGCCACAGTACTTCATTGCGCGCCCCGTATTCGCGTGGGTACTTGCCTTGCTCATTGCGTTGGCCGGCGCGATCGCGATCCCTTTTCTGCCGATCTCTCAATATCCGAATGTGGCGCCGACCACCATCGCGGTCACGACCGCCTATCCGGGGGCATCGCCAGAACATCTCTATGACAGTGTCACCAAGCTCATTGAGCAGGAGATGAACGGTGCCACAGGCTTGTTGTACTTCGACTCGGTGAGTGATGCCCAAGGCAGCGTAACGATCAACATTACGTTCGAAGCCGGCACAGATCCACAGACCGCGACTGTCGATGTGCAGAACCGGCTCAGCCGGATCGAAGCACGCTTGCCGCCATCTGTCCGACAGCAGGGCATTCGCGTCGAGGAGACCAGCAGCGCCTTTTTGCTTTTCATCGGTCTCGTATCGACCGACGGCAAGCTCAATGCCATTGATCTCGGTGAGTTTGCGACACGAAGCATATTGGATGATCTGCGGCGACTGCCTGGTGTGGGCAAGGCACAATTGTTCGCGACCGAGCGTGCGATGCGCATTTGGGTCGACACAAAGAAACTCGTCGGCCTCAATCTGACGCCGAGAGACGTGACAAACGCAATCGCCGCTCAGAACGCGCAGGTAGCCTCAGGCAGCATCGGCGCGCAACCCAATCTGCCAACGCAGGAGATTACTGCGACTGTTCTCGCGAGAGGACAGCTTTCTTCTACGGCCGAGTTCGCGGAAATCGTTCTGCGCGCTAATCCCGATGGCTCGGTTGTCCGATTGGCGGATGTGGCCAAGGTCGAGTTCGGCGGGCAGAGCTATGCCCTGTCCTCGACCATTAATGGTCGGGAAGCGGCAATGATTGGCATTCAGCTCAATGCCACCGGAAATGCGCTTGTCACCGCCGATGCCGTCAAAGCCAGAATGGCCGAGTTGTCCGCGAATTTCCCGCCCGGCATCCGCTTCGAGATTCCTTATGATACCACGCCGTTTGTCTCGATCTCGATTCAGAAGGTCATCTACACGCTCGGCGAGGCCGTGGTGCTGGTCTTCATCATCATGTTCCTATTTCTGCAAAACCTGCGCTACACGCTGATCCCGACACTGGTCGTGCCTGTTGCCCTGCTTGGTACATGTGCGGCGCTTCAATTGTTTGGCTTCTCCATCAATGTTCTGACCATGTTTGCGATGGTGTTGGCGATCGGCATTCTCGTCGACGACGCTATTGTCGTAGTGGAGAACGTCGAACGCATCATGGCCGAAGAAGGTCTGCCGCCACGAGAGGCCACCGTAAAGGCGATGAAGCAGATCACGGGAGCCGTTATCGGCATTACCGTGGTGCTCATCGCGGTGTTTGTGCCGATGGCCTTCTTCCCCGGAGCCATTGGCATCATTTACAAGCAGTTCTCTCTGACGATCGTCATGTCGATGGTGTTCTCGGCACTGATGGCATTGACACTAACGCCTGCGTTGTGCGCGACCATCCTGAAACCAATTCCTGCCGGGCACGCCCATCACAAGAATTGGTTCTTCAGCACCTTTGATCGGCTTATTGGCGGCACCACGAGCGTATATGGCCGTGTCATCGCCGGTGCGCTCAAGCGTAATGGTCGCATGGTCGGTGTCTATATCGCGATCGTCGCTGCGCTCGGGTATGCCTATGTCCGTCTCCCGACCGGATTTCTTCCCCTGGAGGATCAGGGTTACGCGATTGCGGCGACGCAGCTTCCGGCGGGCGCGACTGCAGAGCGTACGGCCGGGGTGCTGTCAAAGGTAGATGATTTCTTCCTCAACCGATCTGGCGTCGACAAGATCGTTTCGATCCTCGGCTTCGGCTTCAACGGCAATGGGCAGAACGCCGGCATTTCATTCGCGACGTACAAAGACTGGTCTCAACGTGGCCCCGCGGACTCATCTGATGCCATCGTGGGATCGGCTTTGTATGCCCTTGCGGGACTTCCGGAAGGTACGGTGTTCACACTGACACCACCGCCGATCGCGGCGCTCGGCAATGCGAGCGGCTTCAGCTTCCGCTTGCAGGATCGTGCCAACCTTGGCAATGCCGCGCTGGTCGAAGCTGCAAATTCCCTACTGGCGAAAGCCTGGCAGAGCCCAATTCTGCAATACCCCTACATCGAGGGCCTTCCGCCAGCGCCACAAGTCATGCTCGACATCGATCGTCGCAAGGCCAACGCGTATGGCGTGACATTCGACGAGATCAACGCGGTCCTGTCGACATCACTCGGCTCGTACTACGTGGCTGACTTTCCGAATGCTGGGCGTATGCAGCGCGTCATCGTTCAAGCGGAAGCATCGGAGCGAATGGACGTTTCCAGCCTGATGGAACTCAATGCGAGGAACAGCCGCGGTGAGATGGTTCCCCTTGCGGCCTTCACGACCGCGAGGTGGGCACTGGGGCCGACGCAAGTTGTCGGCTACAACGGACTTCAAGCCGTGAAGATCAGTGGCAACGCTGCCCCTGGCTATACCAGCGGTCAGGCGATGGCTGAGATGGAGCGGCTGGCGGGCGAGCTGCCGCGAGGGTTTGGCTTCGAATGGACGGGCCAATCATTTCAGGAGAAGGCATCCGGCAATGCTGCGCCATTCCTTCTCGCGCTGTCCCTTGTCTTCGTGTTCCTGTGCCTCGCGGCCCTCTACGAAAGCTGGTCGATACCGCTTGCGGTCTTGCTTGTCGTACCGCTCGGTGCAATTGGCGCGGTTGTCGCGGTCATGCTGCGTGGGCTTCCGAATGACATTTATTTCACCGTCGGTCTTGTCGCCATCATCGGCCTATCGGCCAAGAACGCCATTCTCATCATCGAGTTCGCGCGGGAGCTGCGACGAGAAGGGCACCCTCTGATCGAGGCAACTGTGGAGGCAGCCAAGCTTCGCTTTCGCCCCATCCTCATGACCTCGTTCGCATTCATTCTGGGCGTGATGCCCCTGGCGTTTGCAACGGGCGCGAGTTCTGCGAGTCAGCGCGCTATCGGAACCGGCGTTCTTGGCGGGATGATCTCGGCAACCGTGCTCGCAGTACTTCTCGTCCCGACATTTTTCGTGGTCGTCTCATTGATCTTCGATCGCAAGAAACCGGCCGACGACGAACCCGCTCAGCTTTCACTCAATATCGAGGCGGCCTCGCGCGGCTGATAAGAGAACCGCGCCGGTCGCGGTTTCTCCTAGCTCATCGCGCGGATTGCGGAGCGGGCATTCCCTCAGCGACAGGCATCCGCATCCGATGCATCCTGCAAGCTCGTCGCGCAGCTGCGTAAGCGCAGTTATGCGATCTTGCAGCATGTCTTTCCAGTGTGATGAAAACCGCTTCCAATCAGCAGCAGTCGGCGCACGTCCATCCGGAAGTGTTGCAAGCGTTTCACGGATCTCCGTCAGTGAAATACCCGCGCGCTGCGCGATGCGAATGATCGCAAAGCGTCGAAGCAGACCTCTTGGATATCGTCGCTGATTGCCGGAGGTTCGTCGCGACGTGATCAAACCCTTTGATTCGTAGAAGTGAAGCGTGGACACGGCGACCCCTGCGCGCCGGGCAAATTCGCCAACCGATAGTTCGCTCTCCAATAGCTTCGCACTGCGCATGAGATTCTCCTTGATCTCAACTATGCTTGAGGTCCTACAAGTTTGCCACCCCTTACTTGCAAGCCGTTTGGCTATGCTCACGACCCTATGACAAGAAAGTCACAAATGCCCCTGGAGATACCTGCACGACCGTACGCGTATGCGGCTCTGGCCGAGCATGTTTTGTCTGAAGAGACGTCGCGGTGTTTTATCTGGCATCAGCGCCGCTGCGGGGCGCTTACCGAAGCCCTGGCACCGACGCCGATTGGGCAGCCGTACGATCGACGCCTCATGGAGCCTGCGCGGCAGCGCGGCATCTGGCGCCCTGTCGGAATTGCCCGACCAATCTCTTACAACGAGGCACTCTTATGACTGATCTTGGCATCAGCCTGTTAGCGTGGGGCCTTTCGGCCTTCTTCCTATTCGGCGCAGCCCTGAACGTGAGGCCGCCGGAAAGCATACGGTCCAACTATGCGCGATGGGGATATCCGAATTGGTTTCACTATGTCACTGCGGGTCTCGAATTTGCTGTCGCGATCTTGCTCATCCCATCAGGCACGAGGTTCCTGGGTGCAGCGTTGGGAGCGACCATCATGTTCGCAGCTTTGCTAACCGTATTGTACTACCGCGAGTACCCGCTTTCTGTTGCCCCAGCTCTGGTCCTGATCGCGACAGCCGCGCTCGCGTGGATCACGCCGTGGCCCTCATGAGATAGAGGCGGTCAGAATTCAACATCGCTCTTCTCTCTAAGCTGTAAGTTTATCGTAGAGGCGAACGATCCCTACGATCGTGTTCCGCTAACAGGCCACCACCACAGGAGTTCTGCCCTATGCCTCGAGTAAGCGAGATCAACTCGGATGGAAACAATCCCATGTTGGCTTCCATCTTCAAGAAGGACCAGGACACGTTCGGAAGCCTGCGCAATTCAACAAAGGTGATGGCGCACTGTCCGCCCATTCTTGTTGCGGCGCGTCAGCTAGCAGATGCCATCGAAGTTTCGGGTCAACTCCCGAAAGCCATGCTCCCACTTCTGTACGTGCGGGTTGCCACGATCAACGCCTGCTCCTTTTGCATCGACATAAATTCTGCGCGCCTTGCAGCAACCGAAGGCGGTACTGAAAAGTTGGGCGAGATTATCAACTGGCGAGAGAGTAACGTTTTCAGCGCAGCGGAACGCGTCGCCTTAGAGTACGCCGAGCGGATTACCATCACCGGTGGCGAGGTAGATGAAGCATTTTTCAACCAACTCAAGGCGTACTTTACCGATCCGCAGATTGTTGAGCTTACGGCGGCGATCGCCATGGAGAACTTCCGCAGCAAGTTCAACCCGGCGATGGGCATTGAGGACCAAGGGTTCTGCATACTCCCGACAAAGCCGAAACTTGGATGAGCGCTTCGCGCCACCTGAAAGAGTGACCGGATCGCAATGGCGATGCTCAATTGGTGGACACAATGCCGAACGGAAGATTGGGTCCGCTGATGGTCCGACGCGTCTACCTCCCGACGGAGGCTATCGGATCACTTCGATGATTGGGAAAGGCGATACGCTGGCGCCGAGCACGGGCAACGATCGATCCCAGCAGCAGTCATTGACTCAGGGTAGTCGGCGCTTCTTGCGTCGCCGATTGCAGCTCCGACGACGGCAGCTATTGGGATGACGCAACTTTGTGCAGCATGCTGTCCGGATAGTTGCGCTCGAAAATTACGATTTGCCCAGCGGCCGCGAACGTCGCTGCGCCACGTCTTCAAGAGACATCGCAAGAGCCCACTACGCTTACCCGGTCGGTGTCTGGTTTGAGAGTACCTTCGCCATGAGGATAGGAAGAAGGGATGCGGCCCTGCACCTACGCTGCAATCGGTAAGACAGTGAGTCGACGATTGACAAAAAACTGCTGATGGCTGTTGATTTGTTTGTGGTACGTTCACGTTAAGGAGGAGGGAGCCGGAAGGTTTCCTGCAAGTTGCGGAAGGCCAATTGCTGCAGGGTACGAAGCCAACGGACTCCGACGTCGAGCGCCCGGGCTGACGGGCATGTTGCGGCTCTTTGTCGTGTGGATTGCAGTGTCCGCATCGGTCCTATCGCTTATGCACAAACTCAAGCATCTGAGCGGCATGCGCCCTGGATCGCGCGTGACCATCTGACGGGAATGATCAATCTCGACAAAACCGCGATCACCATTCCCTAGCAATATGAAGTCGGACGAACCGTTTGAACTGCCCTTGTCGAGATACATGTTTGATATCGTGCGCACAGCCATGACCATCGGCGACATCATGTTCCCGAAATCCGAATGACTGTTCCCCACACGCTCGAATGACGGAAAGAGAGTAATCGTAAGCCAAGTGTGGAGGGAAAAATCACTGCCCAGTGAGACCGGCCACATCCTCCGCCATACTTGCCGCACCATCGCCGAGACGACCACGATCCCCCACAGCCATTGTCGTCTGCTGCTCGACCATGCGCTAGATGGCATGGACGCCGTTTACGTCGACAAGCGGCAATTGTTTTGCGATTTTCTCGCCTCTCAGGAGATCATGACGGACAAGATCCTCAAGCTGTACGATGCGGAGCTCACGGCAAACTCTTTCGCCCAGGCGGCATAGCCTGCACCGAGACAAGGCGGCCGGTGAGCTCCACCGCCCGCTCTTTATTTCCACCTGAATTCGCGCGCGAGGTTCCGTACTGCGATGTAATCGTATGAAACGACCGTGTCGCCCAGGTCAGAAACGCCGAACGGTCGTACACGACACGGCCGCGTTTACCTCTGCCCAGCTTGCAGTATAGCGGGCCGCCACCTTTGCCTCGCATCCGCTCGACGCACAGCGGCGAAATTGCTTCGCATTTCTCCGCTTCGATCGTCGTCATGAACACGCCCTGTTCGTCCACTCCCGTGGGGATCAGCCCCTCCGATCGCCGATCAATTGCGGGCTGAATAGGAGCTGTCAGCGCCGGCGCGTGGTTCTTTTTGAACTGTGCGTTGCGATTGCCTCTATTTGCATACGCACGCCATTGTGGGCGCATCTGCGCAGTGGGGTTACCCACTCCCAATTGCTGACCACCTCGAAGGTTTGCTCCGGGTCAAGATCGTCGGCACCTTCACAGTGTACTTGTCCTGGGCAGAGATGGCTGTTCCAACTCAGGCGGCGCGAACAGCCGGAATAATCACCATCGGCACGTGTCGCATTGATGCCATCCTGATCCCGCCTCTGAGGACGTGGCCGGCATCAAGTCCGCTCGCTGACGATAAGACGTCTCAAGCTGCTTGCCTCCACTCAGAGCGAGGCCTGGGTTGACGCAACCGGCGCAGGGACGCTGCCTGAGAAGCGGAAACCAGGGGCAGGGCAATGCGGGCTTCGCGTATTTGTTAGAAAGAGCGGTTCCAGCACTGCTGCGCGCAAGGCTTGGGGAGCTCAGCACCTACCCGTTTCCGGAGCCGATGAGCATCGCCGCCCCTGGCGGCCGAGCGGACCTCGAGCGCGTGACACCGACGCCCGCTCTATTCTACCAGGCCATTCTACAGGGCCTGACAGCCCAAGCACACGTCCTCAGGTCTGCCGCTCACCCGGTACAGCTCCGCTTCGAGGTGTCAGCCGCTTCTTTTCGCGTTGCTCGACGAGCAGCGCGCCCAGTTGCTTCTCGCGCGCCTGCCATTCGATATTTCCAGCCAGATTGTCGAGTTCCATTGGATCGGCGGTCACATTGTACATTTCGTACTCGCTAGGCGCCGGCTGGGTCTTGACGCTCTCCCGGTAGATTCGGCGCGAGGTTCCCTGTTCGTCCCCTTCGCGGCCGACAGGCTTGTTGACCACGTCGCGCACGCCGTCCTCGCCGGGCGTTCCTGGCGCACTCCAGTAGCGCGGATGATCGAAGTAGCGGGAGAACTTCCACACCTCACCGTCGATCTCGGCGATTACCGTTTCCACATGGTTCGGCTGCATTACGGAATCGTAGCTCAGGCCGATGAAGTTCTTCTGATCGAGTCCGCGACTTGGGTCGTCATCGGTCATGAAGAAGATCGGTTCGGAGAGGGCTTTGGGATCGACCTTCCCCAGGATCGCTGACGACAGGTCGCGTCCGACCAACGGAAGCGGGTCGGTGAAGCCCGGAGCAAGCTGCTGGCGGGTTGCCTCCGCGTCGATCCCCGCGAGGCCCAGGATGGTTGGCGCCAGATCGATATGGCTGGTCGGAATTGACGCCGAGCGCGCCTTGGTGCTTCCGGGCGGCACGACAACGAACGGCACGCGCAATGCCTCCTCGTAGGCCATGTACCACTTCTGAAACAACCCGCCGTGCGAACCGAGCAGATCGCCGTGGTCGGACGTGAAGATGACGATCGTATTGTCGAGAAAACGCGAGGCTTCGAGTGCGCCCATAACCTCGCCGAGATGCCGGTCGACGTCTTCGTGCAGCTTGTAGTAGAGGCGATAATAATCTGGCCGCACGGCGCTCGCCTGCATGAAGTCACCGTAGGCGTCCTTGTAGGATTGTTGGCACGACGGCTTCTTGTCGAGCTTTTCCCGCCGGGTCTTGGCGAATTGGGTCTGGTCGAACACATCGTGAGGCACGTGGTCTGGAATGCTGAAATCGTACTGATCCTGCGCCCTCGCCGCGAGGTTGGTGAAGA
>JAEZBU010000383.1 GCA_023426855.1 Pseudomonadota bacterium
CCCAACCTTACGAATTTGTAATCTGCCTGAAACACGGCTGTAAGGCTGCGCGACCTACATCTCTTTCCAGGTTCACTGAGGGATCTGACAAGGAAAGAGGATTTGCGCATGTCGATCGATGAGACCAAAACCGACGCCGCGCGCTCCGTGAAGGTCGCGCCCCGCTGGGCGAAGACGCCACTGATCGCGGCTTTCGCGGGTGTTAGCGCGCTGGCGCTGCTCGCAGTGGCGCCGCCGCAGGCCGTGCAGGCCCAGCTCAAGCCGAGCAACGCCAACACCATCGAGATGCCAGGCCGCGCGCCGATGACGTTTGCCGACATCGTCGAACGCGTAAAGCCCGCGGTCGTCAGCGTCACTGTCACGAACGAAGCGGCGCAGGTCGCCGGCAACCAGCGTCGTGGCGGCCAGCGCAATGCACCGGAAGGTATTCCGTCACTGCCGGACGATCATCCGCTGAACGAGTTCTTCCGCAACCTGCCGCGCGAGTTCCGTGGCATGCCGGGGCCGAACCAGGGACCTCAGCAGCCGCAACGTCCGCGCCAGGCAACCGGGTCGGGCTTCGTGATCTCGGCTGATGGCTTCGTCGTCACCAACAATCACGTGATCGACGGCGCCACCAAGGTGAGTGTCGCGTTCGACGAGCAGAATAAGTACGAGGCGGATGTCGTCGGCACCGACCCGCGGACCGATCTGGCGCTGCTCAAGATCAACGCCAATAATCAGAAGTTCCCGTTCGTCAAGTTTGCTCCGGCACAGCCGAGGGTTGGTGACTGGGTGATCGCAGTCGGCAATCCGTTCGGTCTTGGCGGTACGGTGACGGCTGGTATCGTGTCGGCGCTGTCGCGTGATATCGGTTCGGGTCCGTACGACTACATGCAGATCGACGCTGCCGTGAACCGCGGCAATTCGGGCGGTCCGAGCTTCAACCTTCAGGGCGAAGTGGTCGGTGTGAACACCGCGATCTACAGCCCGTCGGGCGGCAATGTCGGCATCGCGTTTGCGGTTCCCTCTAACACCGCGCAGGAAGTGGTCGCGCAGTTGCAGAAGTCCGGCAGCGTCAGCCGAGGCTGGTTGGGCGTTCGCATCCAGAGCGTCGATGAGGATACGGCGGCCAGTCTCGGGCTGACGGAGCCCAAGGGCGCGCTGATCAATGACGTCACGGCCAATGGTCCGGCCGCTGCCGCCGGTCTGCGCAGCCAGGATGCGATCCTGTCGATCAACGGCGAGGCGATCAACAACAGTCGTGAACTGGCCCGTAAGATTGCCGAATATGCCCCTGACACGACCGTCGATGTCCGCCTGATCCGGGCGAACAAGGAGCAGACCATCAAGGTGAAGCTCGGCACGTTCCCGGGTTCCAGCGCCGAGATCGCGAAGCTGGAACAGGGGAATCCTGTCAATCCGGCTGAGCCGCAGATGAATATGCTCGGCCTGGCGCTGACCCAGGCGCAGGCGGCACGCGGTGCGAAGGCTGAAGGTGTGCAGGTGTCCGAGGTTGATCCGTCGTCTGACGCGGCGACCAAGGGCTTGCGTACCGGTGACGTGATCCTGGAGGTCAACAGCCAAACGGTCTCGTCGCCTGCCGACGTCGACGAGGCGGTCAAGTCCGCCAAGGACCTCGGCCGTACGGCGGTTCTGTTGAGTGTCAAGACCGGTGATCAGCGCCGCGTCGTTGCGGTGCAGATCAACAAGGGTTAACCGACCCGCGTCCCGAAGGCATCTGACGAAAAGCGAGGCGGCTGACCCCAGGACATCTGGACAGGCCGCCTCGTATTGTCTTTGCTGCTCACGCTACAGTGAATCACCCTCGCAACCCCCGTGAACTGCATGCGCGTGCTCGTGATCGAAGATGACCGGGAGACGGCGCAGTTTCTACAAAAGGCGCTGCGCGAGAGCGGTCACGTCGCCGATATCGCTTATGACGGAGAGGATGGTCTGGCGGCGGCGCAGACCGGCAGCTACGACATCCTCATTGTCGATCGCATGCTGCCGCGTCTCGACGGGCTGACGCTGGTACGTACGCTGCGCGGCGAGGGGCATCGCACACCTGTGTTGATCCTGTCGGCGCTGGGCGAGGTGGATGATCGCGTCAAAGGCCTGCGGGCCGGCGGCGACGATTACCTCACCAAGCCGTATGCGTTTTCCGAACTGCTGGCGCGCATCGAGGCGCTGATGCGTCGCGGCGATCCGCAGGAGGCGCAGACCCGTTATGTGGTCGGCGATCTGGTGCTGGATCGGCTGTCGCATCGTGTGACGCGCGGCGGCGAGCAGATCTCACTACAGCCGCGCGAATTCCGCCTGCTCGAATACCTGATGCGCCATGCCGATCAGGTGGTGACGCGCACCATGCTGCTCGAGCACGTCTGGGACTACCATTTCGATCCGCAAACCAACGTGATCGATGTGCACATCTCGCGGTTGCGGTCGAAGATCGACAAGAACTTCCGAGAGCCTTTGCTGCATACGATCCGCGGCGCGGGGTACATGATCCGTGTCGGCAATCCCTGAGATGTT